>JAFGOM010000104.1 GCA_016926505.1 Methanospirillaceae archaeon | reverse complement strand
TCATACTGCCAGTTCAACCATCGTAAGACTTACATGTTCAAACTGGTGGACTGGTTTTCCACATGCAATCTGATCTTGGACAGAGAGCCGGATAGCATCCTGTATCCGTTCGTAAACCTCTTCATAGGAATTGCCTTGAGAGTAACATCCCTTCAGTTCGGGAACAAATGCATCATAGCCATCTTCGTCCTTCTCGATAATGACTGAAAATGTATATCGGTTCATGATTTTCGATTTTCCATCTTATGAGAGGTAAGGAAGATACATATTATCTAACTCCCTATACAGTAGTATAATACATCTATGAGAAACCCTTCTTCACCTGCTGGAAAAAAATGCTGGTCCCGGACGTATAGGGAGCACCGTTTCAGTCAAAACGATGACCAAAAACAGGGTACTTATGGGAATATTTCGAGAAGGAGAAGAGAGATTAAAAAAACCGTTCCATGTATCGTCATTAAAGAGTCTCAAAAAAATGAGATCATGATGAAAATGTCTCCAGACAGTATCAGGATCTTTCGTGAGACGAAATGGAACGAAAAAGGATTTATTCCTTCATTTACTCACACGGATAAGGTTTTAAGAGAGGCTTCCCGCCGAACGTATAAAACTCTTGGCATATCTGACCAATGAGGATATTTTCAATTTTTGCCGGACCTAATGGGTCTGGTAAATCCACAATAGTCCCGGATTATTCAGATCTCGTTTTTGTCAATGCTGATTATTGTGCAAAAGAGCATCCGGTTATTTCAAAGATGCCAGATGGTTTTGAAAAAATAAAATCAGCTCAAATGGAAACAGAAAGACTAATTCATGAGATGATATCAGATGGAATATCATTTACCTGGGAAACGGTATTCTCTCATCCAAGTCGTCTTGAAATAATGAAGCATGCTAAGAAAAACGGGTACAAAATACATCTCACCTATATAACAACAAAGCATCCGGATATTAATGTCCAAAGGGTGCGAAGTCGTGTTTTGCAGGGTGGGCATGATGTTCCGGAAGACAAGATCAGAAGTAGATATAACCGTTCAGTCTCCTTTTTACCCCAGATGATTCTTGAAGCCGATGAAGTATTAATTTACGATAATTCCTATGAAAAAACCAATCCGACCCTTCTGTTTCAAAAAATACAGAATGGAAAACCTGATTTTAAACCTGAATATATTTTTTGGGATCTCAAGGATGAAGAAATTAGGGAATGGGCAATAGAGCACATAATGGAGCCTCTGAGTGATATGGGATTTATCCTTCACTGCTATAAACTGACTGAAGGAGAGGATTCATGAAAGAGATCGTGAATTACAGATTTTCTTGTTCCATACTTTTATTCCCGTTCCCATTGACAATATCTGCGATCTCCCGAAAGCTCTCGAGTGCGGCCTCGATGTTCTCAACGATCTCGTTTGCTAAAACATCCGGGTCAGGGAGGTTATCAAGGTCTGCAAGGCTCTTGTCTTTGAGCCAGAATATGTCAAGGTTTGTCTTATCCCGTGCGATTATCTCATCATACAAGAATTTCCGGAACCGTCCCTCCGGGTTCTCCTCGCTCCAGGTCTCTGTCCGTTTATGCCGGTTTTCCGGGTGATAACACTGGATAAACTCAAGAAGGTCTGAAGATTTCATCGGGTTCTTCTTCTGGGTATGGTGGATATTGGTCCGATAATCGTATATCCAGACCTCTTTAGTCCAGGAGTCTTTGGATGCCTGCTTTGCCTCAAAGAAGAGGACGTTTGCTTTCACTCCGTTTGCGTAAAAGATACCGGTCGGGAGCCGCAGGATGGTATGGAGGTCACAGGTCTCCATGATCTTCTTCCTGACCGTCTCTCCGGCTCCTCCTTCGAAAAGGACATTATCCGGAAGGACAATGGCTGCCTGCCCGCCGGTCTTAAGAATGGTATGGATATGCTGCAGGAAGTTGAGCTGTTTGTTACTGGTCGTGACCCAGAAGTCCTGCCGGTTATAGGTCAGGTCGTCCTTCTCCTGCTTTCCTTCCTCATTCGTAAAGGTCATGGAGCTCTTTTTGCCGAATGGGGGATTGGTGAGGACGTAATCATACCGGTCACCTGAATCGGCGATGAGGGCATCGGTGATAGATATCATCGGTTCTCCGTCAATCTCCCCGATATTATGGAGGAAGAGGTTCATGAGGGCAAGTCGTCTGGTTCCCGGAACGATCTCATTCCCCCCGAAGGTCCGGGTTTTTAAAAACCGGCTCTCCTCCCGGTTGAGCTGCTGCTCATGGGTCAGGTAATCATAGGTGGCCAGGAAGAACCCACCGGTCCCACAGCAGGGATCACCAATCGTCTTCATTGGTTCGGGACGGGTACACGCTACCATTGCCTTAATGAGGGCTCTCGGGGTGAAATACTGCCCGGCCCCGGGGATCAGTGCAAGGCATGGGGTTATGTGAGGATCTGCCGGTTTGTGTGATACGGGTGTAAGCGATGGGAAAGATTTCCGGTTCCTCTGATAGAGATAACAGTATCCATTCTGCATGGGGAGGGTTATATTTGCATAACTGATATTGCGAAATACAAAGATGCTGAAAGAACCATATTATTTTTGCCTACATTTTTTTTACAAGTGCATACAACACCCCAAGACCTGTGGCCTTGACTCAATCTGATGACAGGATGATGTAATATCTGTGCACATGCACATACACAAGTATGGCAACCATACCAATTAGTATTAATGAAGAAGCGTAACAAAAGGCTCTCTCGGCTGAAAAGCAACTCAAAAATGAGTTTTTCTGAAGTCATCCTGAAGTTTACACCCCCAAAACGAACATTAACAGATGTACTTCGTGAATTCGGCCCTAACCCTGAACTTGCCGATGCGATCGAACGGGCGTCAAAAGAGATGAGACAGGCACAGATGCGTGAGGTTTCATTCAAAGCCGACACTTGACACCTCATTTCTGATTGACCTAATCCGTCAGAAACCCGAGGCAATGGCAAAGATCAATGAGCTAATTGAGGTTGGAATACCCCTTTTTACTACCACGACACATATTCTGGAATTATACCGGAGAGCGTTTTTGTCTGCATCAATACACGACAATATGCAGGAGGTTTTGGCAATAAAAATGCTCTTATTGATCTCACGATAGATGATGAAACATATGAGACATTTGGATCTCTTTCGGCAGACCAGAGAAAGCAAGGAGATCCGATTGGGAAATTTGATGAACTGATCGCTTCAATCACGCTTTGCAATGACGGAATTATCATAACCCGCGATAAGCATTTTCTAAAAGATCCCGGGTTTGAAAGTCGAAATGTACTGACCGTATCTGTCGGAAAGTATAAAGGATACAAATATCAGGGTTAAATCAATCATTCGGCAATACTTTTCTTCACACGGAAACTCTGTCAGCGCTCGTGAAACAATACCATATCGAGATTTTATGAAAACCAAATCCGTATTTTTGGAGATATTTTTATGAACTAAAGACATTTTCATAGGAAATCAATATCACCTAAAAGATAAAGTAATAAAGAAGCAAAAACGAAATCTGACTATTAACGTATACCAAAAACAGATCCATTCTTGGAATAACAGGGGACTATCTGCATGATTGACACATTAACGATAAAGGGATACAGGGCCATTAAGACACTTACACTGCATCCAAAACGGATCAACCTTCTTATTGGGGCTAATAACTCAGGGAAGTCTTCGATACTTGAGTTTCTTTCCCTTCTTTCCCTCGCTCATAATGATCTGAAAGACGTTGTAGGGACAGATATCTGGCAATATCTATTAAAAACAAAGCAATATGGTCCTCAAAATCTTATCCATACCCTCTGTCCTTCTGCAACAATATCAATAAAACGAGATGATGAAAATATTAGTTTATCACTTAATTATGAAGAAACGGGTTATAGCGATCAAAAACTCGGAGGAATAATCTCAAATAAAACTTATGCAGATGCAGACAATTATCTCCTCACTACTGATTTTCTCAAAACACTCCGCTTGAATCTGGATGCCTTTGACTCAGAATTGTCTTCTGACTCCAGTGGGAACCAATTCGCCACATATACCCCGATATCAGAAGAAGAAAATTCGCAGGGTATCTCCTTAATTGAACAGGAACTCCTCTCCCGGATAAAACAACAAATAGTCCAGGAAACATATGAGGCCCCGAAAATAATCATCTCTGTCAGACATAATGACCAAATCACTCATGTATATGCAGAGACCTTGTTCAGACAACAAAAGAGACAAACACAGAGCATTTTTAAGGTAGCCGGCTTATCAACCATTTTCACCGGATTAAAAACCTATGAAAAACCACGAAAAGACATTTTCTTGTTGCCAACAGCGGTACGATTGAAAACTACCACTAACTTTTCCTTTATCAATATTCTGTTCGAAAAGATGATGGAAGGATGGAATATCCAATCATTTGAGAAGGTAATATCTGAAAAGATCCCTTACGTTGCCGATATAAAAAAATCTACAGAAAAAGGAGTGTTAGTCTATATCAAAGGAGAAGACAATCCTCGTCCCCTCTCCACAATGGGAGATGGATTTATCGCACTCGTGGAAATCCTGGCTCTTAATACCCTCGTGAAAAAAGGAATCGTCATCATGGAAGAGCCTGAAAACAACCTTCATCCAGGGTATATCGATCTATTCTCTGAACAGATCATCAAAGACTCCAGTGAAAACCAGTATTTTATCTCCACCCACAATTTAGATCTCATTGAAACAATCCTTGAACGTGCAAAACACATCCAAAAATTGGATGATATCGCATTAATTATCCTCCATAAACATATGCACCTTCCCTATCCGGTCGCTGAAGAATTGAGCGGCAGGGAAGCACTTGAAGAGATTGAAACCATCCATTCAGATCTTCGGGGAATCTAATGACAGTGTATCTCTTCAGTGAAGGAAAAACCGATAAAATATTTCTTCCGACAATTTTAGAGCAACTTCGTCATGATTATTGTCCATTAAAAATTAATGATACAAAATCACTTTTAAAAACAGACAGGGATTATTACCAAAAACACCACTTCATTGTTTTTGCTGATAATGGCAGATCAGATATTTACACAAAGGTAATTCGCAGGTTTGCTTTAAGTTTTTTCAAAAGGGAATCTATCCATCCAATACAGGTGATACTCTTTCTTGATGATGATTATTCCCCTCATGAAGAGCTGAACCAGACCTTACTCAATCACATAAAGGATTTTTCCAATCTCATTCCTCAAATGGAGACTTTACTCAATGGCTCTGAAAACGAGATCTCCCTAAAAATCCCATCTGATAATCCTCCACGAATTTCTATCAAGATATTTTACTTTCCTAAAAGTCTTGAATGGCAGATTGTTCAGGGGGGTTTATCCTATCTACAAGATCAAAAATTATCCGAAGAAATTTCTGGAAAAGATCCTCACACCGGACTCAAACTTTTAAGCCTTGCTCTTTCGTGTTCAATGGAAGAGACAATAATTAAATCGGTTCAGGAAAACTGGCTCAAAAAGTATCAATGGTACCTGGATTTATTCCAATTACTTGAAAAATCCCCTCTCTTCTGATATGAAGTGTGAAAATGATAACTGCAACAGAATACCTAAAAAACCAGATTGAAACACACATCCATGATCATCACCTTGTAGTCTTTTTTGACCCGGAAAAACAGTACTCCCATACTATCGAGACCCTGACCCAATAGAGTGTATCAATTCATTTATACACTGGTTCTTTTATTAAACTCCGATATGAAGTCGCTGAACTTATGACCGGGGAGAAACCACCGGATTTATTGCTATACGTCCCACTTGCCGAAAAAGACACGAATATTGCACTTATTGGATTCACCAAAAAAGGCGTCACCCTCCGGCCTGGTCAGCACCCCTGGCAACGAAATACCCGGTTATCTGTCATCGCATGGCAGATTCTCAAAGATTATCTCTCTGAAAGCAAGATGAGCAATATAGAAGCGAAAATTGAATTAACCAATTAACCCTTGCTGATATTGATCATACAATAAAGAGAATAGGACCACCTGTTCCAGAACCCCTCACCCTTGTCTTTCATTCTCATTCAGTATCAGAAATTATCCTTTCCTTTATTTGCGATGAGACAAAAGATGACGAAGTGGTAATATCATCTATGTTTTCTCCGTCAGACTTCATCAGCCAGCCGGGAGGAGAGACCCTTGAATTCAAGAGAGATATCTTCTCCAAAAAATATCTTAAAAACCATCATTGCTTTTGCCAACACCGCAGGTGGCATCAAAGGGTATCCGGTCTGGATACCCTCACGGGATAAACATCTTTTTATCGATAATTGCACCATCATAAGATTAATAAAGGAGGCTATACCCGACTTTTTGCAGTTCGAGTGGGAATTATGAAGGAGAAGGGTTGATGAAAATTGATACCTGTTTGTGCCAACAAGAGAAAGACCGGGGATGAGAGACAGGTCCCAGGGGATGCAACACCGGGATTGCCTGAGTCAGGAACCAGACTTTCCCGGTAACTCATAGAATGTATTGTATCAGAGTTTCTTCATTCATGAAGTACGAATCAGGATAGTACTATCACACGATTTCCTGGCTTTTCTCAATGAGCATTGAGACATAGATCCGGATGGTATCGATCTTCTGCACGATGGCTATGAGATCTTCACGATCAAGACCCGCATACTGGTGAGACAGTCTGTTTTGATAGGAAACCTGGGTTTGACATCGTATGCATAACCTGTTCATCATGTATCTGTTCACGATATAAATCCGGAAGATGTCACGGTATGACTGGGGAATTTCGGTATGTAAAAATGAGATAACCTCTTCTCCCAACTCAAAACAGAGGTTTAAAAGGGTAAACAGAACCAAGGACAGGACATAATATCTGACATCATCACAATTATTGACTCTTCCAACATGACAGATGATACATAAGAAACCAGAAACAAATAGGAAACGTCAAGAAATTTCTTAGATATTCTCTTTGATTAATCCTGTCTCCCTTTTTTTCAAAATGGAACGGGAATAATTATTTGCTACCATAACTCAATGATATATCAGTAAGAGAATTATATGGTTCATGCAGTTCGACAACATATTAAGGTCCAACCTGATGGGTCCATTCAGGTATATGTTCCCGAATTAAAAAGCTGGAACCTTGACAGAGGTAATTATTCTCGAAGTATCAGATCAGGTTGTTGATAAGACTCTGACCGGGATAATCGGAAAGGGTAAAGGATGTTTTGACAATGCAGAAGAAGCAGATGCATTTATTCTAAATGAACGTTGCTCAGGGGAATAATTGATACGATTCAGGGTTCACGTCTTTATCTTGATACGAATATCTTTATTTATGCATGAGAAGCCTATCCTGAATACAAATCATTTCTCACAAACCTTTTTGCTTCAATTGATTCCGGACAGTGCATTGCTATAACAAGTGAACTAACTCTCGCTGAAATCCTTATTAAACCAATGATGGACCATAAGCAGGAAATTCAACACATAGATAGAGACGATACAATCTTCATCATCCTTAATTGTCATACCTATTGATAGACAAATTCTTGTTGAAGCGGCCAGGATACGGGCAGAATCAAATGCGATTCATCTCCCGGATGCCATTCATCTTGCAACAGCTCATATACATCACTATTCTTCTTTTTAACAAACAATAAAAGACTAAAACAGTTCTTAAAAATCCCAGTCTGTATTGTTTCTGAAATGGTTGATTGAGTATGTGAAATGCTTCACGTAAAGCGGAAGATTGTACGCTGCACCCTCATAGGACAACTCGCGTGTGTAAATTTCTTCGAATGCCTGGGAAACAATGATTCACCATTTTCACTTAGATTCCTTATAATTACCTAATCAGACAAAAAAGCAGAGGGAAGATCACACGATAACACTCACGCCCCCCCTCTTCTCCGACCCTGACCGAAATTCACCGACAATCCGGCGGGAACCGGAGTGACTCTGAAAAAAAAGGTTACTCGAGAAGGAGTTTCTTGTTATAAGCCAGCACGTCAGGGATGGATGAGACACCCTCAACCGAGAGCGGGAAGTTGGTAAATACAACCCGTTCTACCGGGACTGACATATCGCCGAGTGCTTCCTCAATACCCTTGGCAAGTTCACCAGACTGCATATTCTCGATAATATACAGCTTCTCTGTGCCTGATGCCGGGAAGAGCTCTTTTATTTCATCGCTCTTTGCCTGGAGTGCATCGACCACCTTAGCCGGTGTTTTGTTCCCGCCAAAAGCAAACTCAGGAGCAAAGAAGTCATAGACGGTAAGCCCGAGCCACTCTTCTGCAGGGAGTTTCTGCCATGCAATCACTATCGCCTGTTTCTGAGAGAGTGCATCCTGCTCTTCCAATGAGAGAGTTCCGGCCAGCGCAATCTTTTCACTATACGCTGCAGCATTCGCGGCATACAGGTCTGCATGCTCCGGATCTGCTTCTGTCAGCCAGTCAAGAACCATACCGGCCAGCTTCTCTGCCGTAGCAGGGGTGTTCCACTCATCGGTCCCGAATTCCAGCCACTCAGTCTCTCCGTATTCGTTGGCATCACGGAACTTCTCAATTGCTGCCATCGTTCCCATATCTACGGTTGCATTATGAGCCATGAAGAGATCCGGTGCCTCCAGAGCTTCTGCATTCTTCTGGATAAGGCCGGGGAGGATATCCCCCTGCAGATGAGGACAGATGGTCGGATCAGAGATATATACCACCGAGACCTCATCGCCTCCGATCTCGCGTACCGGGTCCCATAATACACTGGTAGTAGTTACCACTGACAATGCACTGACTGCAGGAACCCCTGCAATCATCATAACCATACAGAACAGACAGAAAAGTCGTGTCATGTTCATACGTTTTTGTATATGGTATTAATATATCTGACGGCAGACTTTTCTTTTGGGTGAAATTGCTACGGCTAAGACAAACACCAGTGAGAAGAGCACCGCGGTAAGCGGCCCTACCGGCAGCGACCAGACAATACCGGCAACGGCACCAAAGATGCTGATGCACCCGGCTACCGCGGGAGCGGCAAGAAACATCTGCCGGATTGTCGGACAGAACTGGTACACAATCGCTGCCGGGGTGACCAGCCAGACATAAAGCAGCAGACCACCGACAATGGGAAGACAGAATGCCACGTTCACGGCAATGAGGAATAAAAACAGGTAATATACCGGGGCAACCCGTATCCCGCTGATCTCTGCCATCTTCCGGTGAAAGGTAATGGCTGATATCTCCTTGCCAAAGATGACAATAAGCAGGATAATGCTGCATGCTATCACAACCAAAGCATAGATCTCCTCGCGGTAGAGAGAGATGACATTCCCGTACAGGAGGGAGGCAGCATCAAAACCCCGGCCTTCTGACTGCATCAGGGCGATAAAAAAGATTGCAAGCGCCATCATGGTCCCGAAAAGGACTCCGAGTGTTGTATCGGTGTGCATCCTCGTGCGGTAACTGAGCGGCCCCATAACAAGAGCAGTTGCAAGACTGGTTACTACAGCAGAAAGGAGCATGGGAAACCCGAAAAAAACTCCAGCTGCACCACCGGCAAATGCAGCATGTGACATCGTAAACCCGATGGAGGAGATGTTCATCTGGGTAATGAGAACCGAGAGGATAGCACAGCCGATCGAGGCAAAGAGCATCGCCTCGACCGCATGGCACATAACGTTGTTCTGGATGATAAACTCAAGCATCAGCCTGCCACCGGAGCAGATCTGATGATATCTGCGACATCTCCTGCCTGAGAAGTCGTATTGAGCACGAGTTTTCCTTTCTGCATCACGACAACCCTGATATCGCGTCTCGGGAGAGAGTCAAAGGCATGCGAGACCATGACAACCGGGACACCGCTCTCACAGATATCACAGAGAAGGGATGAAACCTCATCCCGGGTCATTACATCAAGGTTGCTGAACGGCTCATCCAGCAGGAGGACAGAGGGCTTTTTCGCGAGGTTATGTGCAATCAGGGCTTTCTGCTGCTGACCGCCTGAAAGCGTGCCGATGAGTTCATCCCTCAGATGATCGATGCGCAGGAGCCGCAGAGCCTCCATGGCAGCATCGAGATCCTCCTGAGATTCCCGTGAGAACCACCCGATACGCCCGTACCGTCCCATGCGGACCACGTCAAGAACCGTGTAGGGAGTAAAGGGATGAAAATCAAAGTTCTGAATCACATATCCGACATCACACAGGATACCGATCTTCTCTTTGGGGATCTCTCTTCCGCACACGGTAATACTGCCCTTGACAAGGGGAAGAAGTCCGCAGATCGCCTCAAGCAACGTGGTCTTTCCGGCACCGTTCGGGCCGCCTACAACCACAAACTCACCTGCAGCAATACGCAATGAGACCCCTTTAATGACCGGATAGGCAGCTCCCTCGTACGTGGTCCAGATGTCTTTGAGATCAATGCACGGAGGGCTGTCTGTTCCGGTCATAGGTAATCGACCCTGAAAAGCTCTTCGTCAGGCAGGGAGTAGAGTGATTCTGCATACTGCTCGATTGCAAGCTCGTAATCAGGGTCGTCCTGGTTTAAGGGTTTTAAGGCAACCGGGGTAAGCTTTATCTTCTTCTGCCCGCATGCAAAGGTACAAAAGACCTCTTTTGACGGTTTTATTGCGATATTTCCCTTTCCTAACGTACATCCGCTGCCAAGCTGCACCCCGTCTGCAAGACAGGACTGCGGAGTGACACCAGAACAGGAGACTTCTGCGGTCAGCTGGAAGGGATCTTTCCCGAGTACTTCGAGTGCATATCTCCCTATCCGGTACCCGAGCACGATATATGGCCCGAGATGGCCATGGAACCGGGCAAGGTCGTGGACAGAATACGTCCGGGGAAGTTCCATATACTGGCAGTGATCATGCCACTTCATCTATATTCAATGAGATGCCATAATACAAAAAGAATATTCATCATATCAATAGTGAAAAAAATGAGAATGGATGAACTTAGTTATGATTCAAACAGATTCCAACAAAAAAATCTCTCCACCACAAGCGGGTGAGCATTATCGTGCCAGGGCAGCGGCGTACGATGACCGGGTGCATGCGATCCTAAAAAACCACGAGACCTTCTTCTCCACCTGCATCTCCTATGTCCCGGACGGACCGGTACAGCTCCTTGAACTGGGATCCGGGACCGGGTATGCCACAGAACTGATACACGCCAAAAACAGCGCTGCCGGTCTGACCTGCATCGATCATGCTCCTGAGATGATTGCTCTTGCAAAAGAGAAAGAAGCGTTAAAAGACGTTTCATTCCTGCTCCAGGATATCCTGGATCCCTGGCCGGCCAAACGATTTGATTGTATCCTGACCACTCTCTGCCTCCACCACATCCCAAAGAATGACCGCACAAAACTCTTTGCACGGGTATATAAAGCCCTCACTGACGGAGGTGTCTTTATCTGTGGTGACATTATCAGGCCGGAATCGATGCAGGAAGAAGGCATCTACCGGGAACGGTGGGTTATGGCGATGCAGCAGGCAGGGATGCCCGGGGAAGAAATTGATGGGATTACCAGCTCAAGAAGAGAACACTATCTCGATATGGAGACGGTGCACAGTTCCATACAGGCACTAAAGCAGGCAGGCTTTCCCCTGGCACTGATGCCGTACCGGTACGAGATATCTGCGGTCTGCATCGCGATAAAGTAAGGCAGGGTAACCGGCATTACGATTCATGACAAACCCAGAAAGATGGGAAGGCATCTCACCTTCGCGGGGCGGTTTGTTATCTACATTTACCTCAAATATCAGGTTATAATTGTACCGGGTGGAGCATATTGTGAAATCAATTCTCGGGCTTTTTCATAGTTTTCAGCGGTGCATGCAAGCATAATCGGATGAATAAAAATTTTCCGGTATACAACAATTGTTTGTTCCCGATCCTGAAATGAGATGGATCTTACTTCATTCCACATTATCACGTCAGTTTCACGGGCAATATTCATCATGGAAATACCAGTCCCGGAAAGAGAACCACGAGTTGCAGACCCTAATGCAATTAACCGGTTTAATTTTTGGATAGTAGCTCCGGCACTATATCCAACCCCTTCCGGAGTAATGGCAAACTGTGCTTCGGGTCCCCCTTTTGTTGAACCCTGAAGGATGGCACCAACGACAAGACATAATAGGTAAAGAGCAATCCAAATGAAGATTAATCCCGGAATTATTGATAAGGCCGTCGTTGGATCCAGTAAAAGGAACAGAAAAAAAAGAAAAAGAGTGCCGAATCCCAATATTATCGCAAGCTGTTTCACAACAACAGAACTCGTAACAATAGGTATCTTTCCTTTCCAGAAGAGAGAATCAGCGTTAATTTCTTCAGAATTCCCGGTTAACCTGTTACAGTCAGAACACATTTCTGTTTCATCAGGATTTATTTTCTCACTATTCGTAATATAACTCATCGGAACTTCATCTCCTCTCCCAGTTTATTACCTTTATCTCTATCTCTATATCTCTTTCCTTACAATTTAAATGAGAACAACTCTGAATTAATCTATCTGATTTTTATTGGAAAACACAAGAAGATAGATACAGAATAGTATGAATGGGGGAGAATCACAACAAAAGCCTGAACAAATTCGAATGAATAGAAGCAAAAAACGAATGTCAGGTACATTTCTTGATGTAATTTTTTTCTTGAGAATATCAGCGATAAACCATATTATTGACTTTTGTTCTTTTTCCATAATATTCTATTTTTTTAGTATAATCTCCAAAATCATGCTGTATTCTACAATTATCTATCCAGATATTAATTCGAGAAGAAAAGTGTTATTTTAATGGAGATTGGAGATTTCATGCGTAGATGCTGCAATCAGCGTAAGGTTTATATCAACCCATGACTGATGGCTTACCATGCGAAAAGTTCTATTAATCCTTATGATACTGGGATGTATGGCTGGTGCTGTATATGGACAGCAATCAAGTTCTACAGGACTCACACAAGAGGAATCGCTCTCTTTTTATGATGATCTTATGGATAGTTTGAAGAAGAATGGATTTAGCGCAGACCAAATTGAACAGTTCTTAGATGGCATGTCGGGTGATGGACCCATGACTGACGCCGAGCACGAACAAATGTATACCATCTGGCGGCAAGGAGATTTAGAGCACGTAGTAAAACAAACCTGGGGAGGAGTTAACTGGTATGATGAGGTTACCCCAATTGCTAAAATTTATAGTTATTCATCTGATGGAAAGCCTGTGTACGAAGACAGTGATGGGATGCTGTGGGACTACTGCCCCAACAATCACCGGTGCCCGGATGAACAAATAAGATCAGAGGGGGAAATTTTGGATATAGAGTCAGATCCTCTCGACGATTATGTTGAAGCATGGAAACGGATTATCAAAGACTGGGAGTCTGAACCAGATGATGAGTGGATAGAAGCATGGGAACAGATCATCACAGATTGGGGGCCTGAACCGGACGATGAGTGGGTAAAAGAATGG
>JAFGOM010000103.1 GCA_016926505.1 Methanospirillaceae archaeon | reverse complement strand
CGCCGAGTACGTCGACCGGATCTCAAAAGGAGATATCCCGCCTAAGATTACCACGGCATACAAGGGAGACTTCAACGAGATAAAGAACAACCTCAACCTGTTAATCGAGGCAACAAACGATATCACGGACGTGGCAAAGAAACTCTCTGTTGGCAACACGAAAGTCTCCCTGACAAAGAGATCAGATAATGACGAGATGATAGAAAGCCTGACCAAAGTCATTGCAAACAACCGTCATGATGCTGAAAATGTCATGAAGATGGCGAACGGAGACCTGGATTTCGCGGTAGAGATAATGTCAGATGATGACGAGATGGCTAAAAACTGTAAAATTCTCCAGAATACGCTCAAGACACTCGTTACTGATACGAATCGGCTCATTATCGCAGCAAAGAACGGACAACTCGATACCAGGGCTGATGTCTCAATTCATAAGGGTGAGTTTAAAAAGATTGTGCAGGGTATCAACGATACGCTGGATGCACTCATTCTTCCCATGCGGGAAGCAATGCACATCTCATCAGAGTTTGCCGGTGGCAACTTCATAAACCGCTTTGATGAGAGTCTGCAGGTTGCAGGAGAGATTACTGACTTTAAAGAGGCACTCAATAACGTCGGGACCCAGGTCACTGTCGCAGTCAGGGAGGTTAACCACCAGCTGGAACAACTGATGGCAAATGCCGAGGAGGCGAACGCCAGTGTTGAAGAGGTTTCATCAGGAGCAGCTGATATCGCCAGGATGGCACAGGAGATCAGTGTGAATGCAGAGAACGGCAGCAGCGGCGTCAGAGAGGTAGTTCAGGCCATGGATGACTTTGCAAAGACCGTTGCCGATGTTGCCGGAAATATCGATGGCGTAGCGAAGATGGCCGCTGAAGCAAATGTTGCATCAGAAGAGGGAGCGGCACGGGCCAAGGATGCCGAGAAGGGAATGAACGACATCAGTACCTCTGTCTCTGAGGTTGCCGGGCTGATGCACGAGATTAAAGGTCAGATGCAGGAGATTGGAAAGATCGTTAATCTTATCACTGACATTGCAGCACAGACAAACCTGCTGGCACTCAATGCTGCAATAGAGGCGGCACGGGCAGGGGATGCAGGTCGCGGGTTTGCGGTTGTTGCAGCAGAAGTAAAGGCATTGGCCGAGGAATCCCGGAAATCTGCAGGAAGTATCGGTGATATGATAGGCAACCTGCAGAAGAATTCAGACCTTGCATCAACTGCCATGGAAGAATCAGATAAGGCAGTTAAGATAGGAACTGAAACGATATCATCTGCCCTGACGGCATTTGAACGAATTGTCAGGTATGTCAGTGAGATATCCCAGAATGTAGAGCGTGTCGCAAGTGCATCAGAAGAGCAGGCAGCAGCGGTCGAGGAGATCACCAGTAGTGCTACCGAGGTCGGGAGCATGGTCGAGATAACCGCAAAGAAAGCCATGGATATCGCATCAGTCAGCCAGGAATCTTCAGCTGCAACCGATCAGGTCGCAAGTATCGTTGCAAACGTCAACAAGGTTGTCGAGAACGTCTCAGGAGCAATGGCTCACTTTAAAGTGTAATGATAATAATGCCTCGGATTTTATCAGAAAGGGAATAATACAGGACGAAAACGATCTGTTCCTGAAGTCTTTATGAAAAAGAATGAGGATGAATCAATTATCATCACTCTCTTCTCCACTTTATAAACCCTATAAAAAACCTAAAATGAGGCAGAAAAGTGAGTATTTGGCAGAAAATGGCCGGGAGATGAGAAGAGACATCAATCCCGCTCCAGCTCCTGTCACCGGCAGAATAAACCACCTTTCCGATTTTGGTTGAGATTATATACCAGAACGTCTGAATATCTCCTGTTTCAGGGGAACGCCGTATCAGGTAACCGGCTCCATTCCTCCAACACTCCCTGTACATGGACCTGATCTCCCGATAACTCCAGGAAAAAACAGATGACTGAGATACGAATCATCTTCGTTGATGATGAACCCGCACTCTGTGAGATAGGGAAATACTTCCTGGAGCGGTGCGGTAATCTCAGCGTTACCACCTGTTTTAGCGTAGAAGAAGCACTCCCCCTCCTTCATGAACCGTTCGATGCCATCATCTCGGATTACGAGATGCCTGAGATGAACGGGATTGAATTTTTAAGATATCTCAGACAGAACGGGGATGAGCGGCCATTTGTGATTCTCACCGGCAAAGGACGGGAAGAAGTGGTGATTGAGGCACTTAATAACGGTGCTGATTTCTACATGCAGAAAGGCGGGGAGACAAAACCCCAGTTTGCCGAACTCGCACAAAAGGTACAGTATGCTGTTGCACGGAGAAAGAGCGAGAAGAAATACCAGCACCTCTTTAACACAAGTAATGCCGGGATTGCCCTTCATGAGATCATCTGCAACGAATTCGGAGCCCCGGTCGATTACCGGTTTTTAGAAGTAAACCCGGCATTTGAGCAGATGACCGGTCTTCGTGCAGATGAGATCATCGGAAAGAGGGTGCTCGAAGTCCTGCCAGGGTTAGAACCGTACTGGATAGAGACCTATGGAGCCGTGGCTCTCCTGGGAAAGACTATCCAGTATGAGAACTACAGCAGGGATCTTGGAAGATACTATGCCGTCACCGCGTATGCTCCTGAGAAAGGACAGTTTGCGACCCTGATACAGGACATAACCGATCGGAAAAAGCAGGAGGACCTGCTCCGTGAGACAAACGAGTTCCTTGATAACCTCATCACGCACGCAAACGTCCCTATCATCGTCTGGGATTCTGCGTTTCATATCATGCGGATCAATCATTCATTTGAACAGCTCGCTGGTTGCCTGGCACCGGATGTCATCGGCCGGTCCCTTGCGATTCTCTTTCCCCCACACAAGGTAGAGACCTGCATGCGTCTGATACAGACCACGCAGACTGGTGTCAGGTGGGAGACCGTTGAGCTGCCGATCATGCAACCAGATGGAACAGAGCGGGTTGCACTCTGGAACTCTTCAACTATCTATTCATCTGACGGTAAGACCCCGGTTGCAACCATAGCCCAGGGACGTGACATCACCGATGAAAAGAAGCTTATCGAGGAACGGTCACGGACACTTTTTCAGATCCAGGAGAATATCGCTCAACTGGCAATATTAAACGATGGTATCAGGAATCCACTCACCATCATTGCAAGCTGTGCAGAGATGAGTGAAGAATCCCTCATTTCTGAGAAGGTACTCCTTGAAGTACAGCGTATCGATGAGATGGTTAAAAACCTGGACCGCGAGTGGGTATCCTCAGAGAAGATCCTTACCTACCTTCGCAGACAGGATCATATCAAGACCGACTTTGTCCCTGCAACCCGGATCGGTAACCCCATTCCTATCGCCGAAGATACCACCCGGTCATCAGTTCCTGCCCTTCAAAAAAGAGAAGATACATTTTTTATCGAAGAGATCCAGTCCCAGTTGTATACCATTCTTGACAGCATTGACGCGATGGTGTATGTAAGTGATATGAAGACCTATGAGATCCTGTATATCAATGAGAAAGCACGGGCACTGTTTGGAAATGTTACCGGGCAGAAGTGCTATGAAAAGATTCACGGTTCTGCCGGACCCTGTTCATTTTGTACCAACCACCGTCTTGTTATTGACGGCACACCAACCGGAGTGCACCACTGGGAATTTTTTAACCCTCTCACTGATAACTGGTCTGACTGCCGTGACCGGGCTATCCAGTGGACTGACGGCAGGGTGGTCAGGCTCGAGATAGCAACCGATATCACTGAACGAAAATGGGCTGAGGAGAAGATACTCCAATCAGAACTCAGATTACACACGGTCCTTGAGAACCTGCCTGACGGGATTATGGTCACCAACCAAGAAAACCATCGTTTTGTATACACCAACAAAAAGATTCGCACCCTTCTTGGATACAGCAGGGAAGAGATGGATAAATTAGCCCCTGCAGATATCATCTCTCCCCCGGATCGGGAACGGGTTATTGCCGTTCTTGATAAGATCTCAAAAACAGATCAGATCTATCTCCATGACATCAACATCATGCGAAAAGACAAGAATGGGTTCCCATCAGATCTCACCCTTACTCAGGTGGAGCTGGATGGTCAGATCTGTCACCTTGCTATATGCACTGATATCACCGAGCATAAACAGGCTGAAGAACAGAAAAAACTGCACTTTTCACGGATACAGTCTCTCTTTATCCTCCTCTCCATGGCAAATTCCCCTGATCAGGATATCCTTGATTATACCCTGGAAAACAGCCTGATTGTCTCTAAGAGCGGGTACGCTTTCATCGGTCTTATGACACCTGATGAATCTGAGATGAATATTTTTGCATGGTCAAAAGACGCAATGAAAGCATGTACCATATCAGAAAAACCAATTCATTTTCCCATAAAGAATGCGGGCCTCTGGGGAGAATGCATCAGAACCAAAAAACCATTCGTATGCAACGATTATACCATCCCCCACCCTGCAAAACAAAAATTCCCAAATGGACATGTACCGATAACCCGGTTACTTGGTGTACCAATACGCGATGGCACACAGATAGTTGCCATCCTTACCGTTGCAAACAAAGAGACTGATTATAACGAAGACGATATCGATACTCTGAATACTCTTGGTTCGGTGATGTGGCAGATGATCCGGCGTAACCGGGCAGAAACTGCATTACGAGAAAGCGAAGAGCGATATAAAGAACTTGTTCATACCATTACCAGCGGTGTTGCAACCTATTCTGTCCTGGGAGACGGGTCATCTGGCAGAGATTATCTTATTACCGATGTAAACCAGATGGCTCTCTCCTTTCTGGGAAAGAGCAGAGAAGAGGTCATTGGTAAGCGTCTCGCAGATATCCGCCCGAATATCGATGATTACGGGATTATTCAGGTATTTCAGCGGGCCTGGCAGACAGGGGTTCCCCAATATCCATCCCCAGGGATCTATATCGATGAACATTTTGCAAACTGGTATGAATGCCGGGTATTTAGGCTCGGCAACGGGGATATCGTTGCCGTTTACAATGATATAACCGAACAAAAACAGGCAGAGATAGAGCTGGTAAAAGAACACCAGCGACTACAAAACATCATTGATGACACCCATGCCGGTACCTGGGAGTGGAATGTAGAGACCGGTGAGACCGTCTTTAACGAGCGATGGGCAGAGATTATCGGGTATACCCTTCTTGAGTTATCCCCGGTCAGCATCAGAACCTGGGAGAGATTTACCCATCCAGATGACCTCCGGCATGCTCAGGACCAGTTAGAGAAGCACTTCTCAGGCGAACTCCCCCATTATGATTGTGAATTCAGAATGAGACATAGAGACGGGCACTGGGTCTGGATTCACGACAGGGGGACGGTTTTGAGCTGGACAGAGAATGGCAGGCCGCTTCTTATGTTTGGTATCCATATCGATATCACCGAACGGAAACAGGCAGAGCAGGAGTTGATATCAGCACAGGAACGATTGCAGGAAACTCATCGCCTGGCACATATTGGCACCTGGGAATGGGCAGTCCGGACTGATACCGTGATTTGGTCAGAGGAACTCTACCGGATTGCCGGATTGGATCCTTCACAGCCGGCACCTTCGTATGCAGAGCACTCGCGTGTGTATACTGCTTCCAGTTGGGAGCGCCTGAGCAATGCAGTTACAGGGGCTCTGAACACAAAAGAGCCGTACAGCCTTGAACTGGAACTCATCCGCCCCGATGACAGCATCAGGTGGGTACATGCATTCGGCGGTGTGAACTGTGACGAGACCGGGGTTGTTACCGGGCTGTACGGTACCGTTCAGGATATCACCAACCGCAAACTCGCAGAGGAGTCACTTCTCAGAAAAGAGGCTGCGATCGTCTCATCATTAAACGGTATTGCAATCGCAGATATCTCCGGAATCCTTACTTATGTCAACCCGGCGTTCCTCTCGATATGGGGATATACCGATGCCCGGGACGTGCTCGGACAATCGGTTCATTCCTTCTGGGATGACGAGAGACAGGCACAGCAGGTTATCCAGGAACTACAGTTGCATCAGTCATGGACCGGAGAGATGGAAGGGAAGAGGAGGGATAAAACACCAATGACGGTTCAGATCTTTGCAAGCCTTATTCGTGATGCATCCCAGAGACCGATCGGTATGGTGGGATCGTTTATTGATATCACCGAGCAAAAACAGGCAGAAAAGGAACTTTTCAAGACAAAAAATATCATCGAAGGGATGCTTAACGGCATCCCTGATGTTGTCGGCCTGCAGCTCCCTGATTATACGCTAATTCGCTACAACCAGGCAGGATATGCCGTGCTGGGGGTATCACCGTCTGAAGTTGAAGGGAAAAAGTGTTACGAGATATTAGGGAGAAGCATACCCTGTGAACTCTGTGCTTCCAAACTGGCAGTTGAGAGCGGAAAAACAGCAACTGTTGAGAAGTATGTTCCTGAACTGTCACGATACTATGAATGCACGAGTACTCCTGTCTTTGGAAAAGACGGAGAGGTTGCGGTTTTTGTAGAGATTCTCCACGATATCACCGAACAAAAACACAACGAAAAAGCTCTCCGGGAAAGCGAGGAACGGTACCGCAAAGTTGTCCAGCATGTTCCCGATTATATTCTTGTGCACAGAAACGGCAGGATTTTATTTGTAAACGAAACTGCTGCAACACAGATGGGTTACCTGCCAGAGGAACTCATCAATACAAACATCGTTGCCTATCTCACTCCGGAGTCCCGGACAGTTGTTGCAGAAGAGATACCTCGGCGGTTTGCCGGAGAGATAATTCCCCCCTATGAGATCACCATCTGTGCAAGGGATGGCACCCGGAGGATCATGGAAGTTCGGGGAGTTCTCATCAGTTACGAAGGAGAACCCGCATCACTGAACGTTCTTACCGATATAACCGAGCAGAAGAAACTCCTGGAAGAACTTCGTGAGAACGAACAGAAATTAAAAGATATCTTTAATAATGCCAATGACGGGATATTCATTCACGAGATCGGAAAAGACGGCAGTCCCGGCAGGTTTACCGAGGTCAATGATTCTGCCTGCCAGATGTACGGATTTACCAGGGAGGAATTTCTGGCAATGACCCCACTGGATATCGGCACCAGGTATCATAATCCGGATTTAACTGAGATTATAAAGAACCAGCAGACTCTCGGAGAAGCGAGATTTGAGACAGAACACCGGAAAAAAAGCGGTTCTCTCATACCGGTTGAGATGAACACTCATCGTATTACTCTGCAGGGAACTGATGTGATACTCGCAGTTGTCCGTGACATAACCAAACGCAAACGAATTGAAGAAGCGCTCAAAGAGAGTGAAGAGCGGTTCAGACAGTTCTTTTACAACACCTCAGATCCAATCTTTTTGCACCGAACCTGGGATGATACAAACAACGGGGAGGTTATCGAGGTAAACGAGGCTGCATGCCATTCACTTGGGCGTACCCGGGATGAGCTGCTTACCATGACCGTATTTGAAATCAATACCCCTGATGATCAGGCTATTACCCCTGATATACTCAAAGAACTTGCAGAAAAGCACTTTTTCACCTTTGAAGGGTATCATATCAGAAAAAATGGATCCCGTTTTCCGGTTGAAATATCTGCCCACCAGTTTTCATTTCGTGGTTCCCCGGTGATCCTCTCTGTCTGCCGGGATATCTCAGAACGCAAACGAATTGGAGATGCTCTGTCTCAGTCAAACCAGAAACTCAGGCTCCTGACCAGCCTGACCCGTCATGATATCATCAACCGCCTCTCTGGTGTTGACGGGTACCTCGAACTTGCACTTGACGAAGACGACCCGGATCTTGCCAGAGCCTATATCTCCCGTGCCCTGGAATCAGAGGAGAGGATAAGAGCAATTATCGCATTTGCCCGTGAATATGAGAATTTCGGAGTGGTGAGTGCCGGCTGGCAGGAGGTATCCGGGTTGATAGCATCAGCACAAACCGAGATATCTCCCGGAACGGTTCGTATCAAAAATGATGTACCCCCTGACCTGTTTGTGTATGCAGATCCCATCATCAGGAAAGTCTTCTCTACGCTTCTGGAAAATGCACTGCGACATGGAGTAACACTCACCTTTATACGGTTTGAGGCATCTGAAGAGAACGGGGATTGTATTATCTCATGCACTGATGACGGAGTAGGAGTTCCTGCAGAGAAGAAGGAACGGATATTTGATCACGGGTACGGGGAAAACACCGGGATCGGGCTCTTTTTAGCCAGAGAGATCCTCTCAATAACCAGTCTTTCTATCAGGGAATGCGGAAGGCAAGGAGAAGGAGCGAGATTTGAGATACGGGTGCCTGCCGGGAAGTGGCAGACAGAGCTTTTCGGTACTGCCAGAGCGGGAGGAGGCATCTAGTGTCATTACACGACCAGTACTCACTTCCCAAAGAGACTCCCCTCTACCTTCTTGCAGGAACATCTCTGCTCACCCTCATTATCAGTATCATATCGCTGTATTTCGGGATTACCATCGT
>JAFGOM010000002.1 GCA_016926505.1 Methanospirillaceae archaeon | reverse complement strand
GCGATGGCGGCAGGCTTAACGGATCATGTGTGGACTATCGAAGAGTGGATTCGCTTTCCAACCGTGCAGTTATGTTAGATCACGACCCCTTTTTTGTATTTCGATAATAATTAAAGATTCACGCCCCTCCAGCTATCACCCACCCCACCGGCCCGGAGCCGGACCGTGTCCTCCTCTGCCAAGCCCATCCGAACGCTACCTCGGCGAGTGTGACCGTGAAGGTCAAGAACGACACCGAGACGTTCTACGTGGCGTTTACGAATGAGAAGGTCCGGGTGTATTCCTACGAGGATGATGGTGTGGTAACGGCACTGGAGACCTGGGCGGATGGGAAGGCTGTGCCGGGGTGAGTGAGTCACCTTTTCCCTCTTTCTGAATTGAAAAGTATTGTGTAAATATTACGCTTGGATGCCGTAAGTAATGGACAAAGAAACCGGAATCATTCCAAAATTTCCACAACTTAATTCATTTTTTTAAATCCTGAACAGTTCAGAAAGAATTACTTATTACGTTTCCAGGGAAAGATTACATGATGAACACGATTATTATAAAAATTTGAGATCCAATTTTTGTCACCTGTAATCGATAAAAATATCTATTCTTATCGACCATATACCTTAATGGATGATCAGATGAGGATCGTTGTCGAACGTCAGAATCCATGGTGGCAGGGTATTTCATACCGAACCGGCATTAACCGATTAGGTTGGTATCCTGATATCCTCAGATTCCTTTCCATTCCCGAAATTCTTATCCTTCTTGGTCCAAGAAGATCCGGAAAATCAACCCTGTTATACCAGGTTATCAATAAATGCATCCTTGATGGAACTCCTCCTGCGCATATACTCTATCTCAACTTTGACGATGCGGTGCTTATGTCAAAATCCCGTGATCCCGCTTTTTTAATAACTCTTATTGAGTCTTATAAAAACGAGCATACAAAGCTTTCTTATATTTTTATGGATGAGATCCAGAATGCCGAATTTTGGGCACAGACAATAAAAACGATCTATGATACCGATCCTGAAATTAAGTGTATTCTGACCGGGTCCAGTTCAATCATTGTTGAAGAAGAGATGAGTCTTCGTCTTTCTGGAAGATATATTCCAATCCGGGTATTTCCCCTTCAATTCTCTGAGTACCTTCATTTTATGAATATTACATCTCCATCTACCATTGAGCTCCATTCTCACCTTCATCGATATCTTAATTATGGGGGGTTCCCACGAGTGGTTCTTGAACCTGATAATGCGATTAAGGATATTGTTCTCAGGCAGTATTATGAGACGATTTATCTGAAAGATATTATGTACCCCCGGATGATCCGATCAAATCATGATCTCATCCAGCTGTTATATCTCTGTTTATCATCTATTGGAAGTCCCTTCTCATATAACAAGATGGCACGTTCACTGGGTATTTCGGTTGATACGGTAAAAGAGTACATCAGTTATGCAGAGGCAGCCTATCTTTTATGTATGATTCGTAGATTCGATTTTTCTGCCCGGTCTCAGGAGATTCATCAGAAAAAACTCTATTGTGCAGACACCGGACTAATTACCGCAGTATCATATCAATTTTCTGAAAATATTGGACACATTATGGAAAATGCTGTCTGCATATCCCTTCTTAGGAATCATCGTGAGATCTGGTATCATAAAGGAAGATACGAATGTGATTTTCTGGTAACTGAGGGGGGGAAACCATGCCAGGCGATTCAGGTCGCTGCATTGATCCAGGATGAGACCGTGTATAAGAGAGAAGTCAGGGGTCTTTTAGAGGCAGTTACATCGAATAATCTCTCTGAAGGAACGATCCTTACGCTTGATATCGAACGGGAAACCATTGAGTCCGGGGTACCGATTCATATTATTCCGCTCGCGAGATGGCTGATGGACACTGATAAGGAGCGGATCACGGTTTCTTCCTGAAAGACGATATCGAGCACAATACATTCTTACCCTCCCATTCTTATCTGTGAGATTATATCCATGGGACTCATTGAGGCTGTTGCACAAAAACAATTCGTCGATACAATAAGGCAAATTAACAAATGTGAATAGGAGATATCACATTGTGAATTATCCTTATAAGACTATTGAAAATCATTTGTGCAACAGCCTCCATTGACCTTATCAAAAATTCACTTTCCAGCAAGAAGACTGAATATCCATCTCCTTCTGCTGATCCCTGCAAAGACGACACCTTCTCCCCCAGGTTTGCCGAGAAGAAGATAAACGTCTTTGTCTCCTCAACCTTCCGTGACATGGTTGCAGAACGAGATGAACTCACTCTGAATATCTTCCCTGCTATCAGGAAAGAATGCGAATTGCGAAATATTCCGCCTGATAAGAGTGAGACCGGTGAAACGCTGAACATCTGCCTGCAGTATATTGATCGGTGCCGGACGTACTTTATCGGGATGCTTGGAGAGCGGTACGGATGGGTAGACCCGGATACTCCCCGGCGGGTGATAGATGACTTTCCCTGAGTGGAAAAAGAGACTGACAAGTCGATCACTGAGCTTGAGATCCTCCATGGCGTCATGAATAATCCCAATATGGAGGATCATGCCTTCTTTTACTTCAGGAATAAGGCATATTTAGAGAGTGAAGCATTTAAAGCAACCGTGCATGAGGCTGAACGGGCAGGTTTTTCTGATACTGATGAAGACAGAAAGAGACCTTACAACTTATCAGATGGATCACCGGTTTTGGAAAGATCCATCTGCACGGGTAAACGCATTAATTAAACCGGGAATGGTATGGGGAACAATATCAAAAGAATTTTGGGATTTATGCAATTTTCCCGGTTTTCCATCCCCGACAGATCTCTTCCAAATCCGGGATCTCTACCCGTTGGAATTTTCTCATACCTCTTTTACATCCCTGAACCGTGTCAGCAGTTCATGCAGGAGAGCCCGGCTGGGGAAGAGAAAAAGTTCTGCTCCTATCTCCTGTTCTGAACAGGTCATCTCTGTTTTAAAAAAGAGAACCTGGTCAGCGTTATCCTCTATCTCATGAGTTGCAATAATTGAGGCCAGGACCGCATGAGCCATATCGATAGCCATGGCCGGGGGGGAAGGGATCAGGATAATCGAGAGCAGGGATGCACAGGCATCAAGGTATGCCGATGTCATGATGTTGCCGATCTCGTTGAGCATGCTTATGTCCATCTCATCGATCTCACGATCTCCTTCCGGCTGACCAAGCATGATGTTTGAGAGTTTTAAGATTGATGCCTTGGGTACATGGAGAACCAGTGATCCGCCCCCTGAAACCTGCCCTTTGATCTGAAAAACCACCATTGCTGCCATTGAGTCATCGATGTGCTCCTGCAGCTTATTCAGCCGAACCATGAGGGTAGACGGGACGCGTATGGTGATTTCCTTGTTTAAAAGCGTAGAGAGAACTAAAGCGGCTTTTTCTGCTCCGGCATTGCCGAGCACAGTGATATCTTCGGTCTGTTCCCTGGTGAGAAGGTTATTTCCGCTATCATCACTGCTCTCTTCCATCCCTTTTACTCCTTGATACTAGTGTATCTTTTATCTATCTGTAATTATCTTATCGATATTCTGTCTCCAGGAGATAGAATTGAATGAAATAATAACGATAATACTGAATCAGTTATGCCTCTACCGGCAGATGTAATTAGTAATATTACAAAAACAATTACAGAAACTGATTTTTCAGATATGAATCCGATTACATCGATACATGATACTCCCGGGAGTGATGATTCGGCAAAAGGTGCAAAACAATCACTTTTTAATCGGATTGCGGCTTATCCTAAAAGATTCAGGTTAGGGACGCTCCTTACTATCGCTTTTGTCTTTATCGTTGTATCTGCCGTTGGAATCACAGCGCTCATCGGGTTTTTAAATTGTGAATCTGTTGCCGGCAACCTGGCAGGTCATCTCTCAGATACGGATTCAGAACTGATTATCCAGCACCTTGATACATATCTTACGACCCCTCACCAGATAAATCAGTTGCAAAGTGACAGTATCAGGTTAGGGCAGGTACCGATCCGTGACCAGGAGAGATTAAAACTTCATTTCCTTGAGTTATCCTACCGGTTCCCAACCATTGAAGCGTTCTGTTATGCCAATCAGGAAGATGGAGATTACTCGATAGTCTCATCGGTGGGTGGAATGGGAGTCGCAAATGAAACAGAGAGATTCTGGGGGATCTCATCAGAATTTACCAATCATTCATTTGACGAATTCCTGATTAACCGGGAGGGGCAGGTCATTACAAAGACCCTCTCATTACCTGATTATGATCCCCGGACAAGGCCCTGGTATCAGGCTGCAGTAGATGCAGAAGGTCCGGTCTGGACACCCGTGTATATATGGCTTGAAGGAGTGGTGAGTATCGATGCCGTTCTCCCGGTGTACACTGATTCCGGTGGTCTCCGAGGGGTTCTTGACACTGCCCTGACTCTGTCCGGGATCGGAGAATACTTAAAGAACCTCACATCATCGGAAGAAGAGATTGCAATTATTATCGAGAGATCCGGTCTCCTTATTGCAACCTCAACTGATCAGAATATATTCAAAGAAAAGAATGGTGAACTGATACGACTCTTTATTCAGGATACCCGTGATCCGGTACTGGAGAAGATCGCTTCGCATCTCTTTTCAGGGGATGGGAAAAGAGAAGAGATCACAGAAAGACAACAATTTCTCAGTGATATACAGGGAACACGCTATCTGGTGACCATTACTCCCTATCAGGATCCGTATGGTCTTGACTGGCTGATTATACTCGTATTCCCTGAATCTGAATATCTTGGAGATGTTGCAAAACAGAATGCAGTGATCGCTTTTCTCATTATTATTTCGATTATCGGGACCAGTCTTGTCTGTATACTGCTTGCCAGATGGATAACAAAGCCCATTACGGTAATGAATGAACATGCAAAAAAGATAGCTTCAGGCAAATGGGTTTATTGGAATGAACCGGATCGTCATGATGAACTGGGTGAACTGTGGCGATCCTTTAAAAGCATGGCAGATCAATTGCAGGCAACCTTTACCTCTCTAAAATTAAGTGAAGAACGATATTACAGCCTTTTTGAGTCTTCTGCTGATGCCCTTCTTCTTCTTCTTGGATTTCATCCTGTTGCCATAAACCGGGCAGGGATTGAGATGTTTGGGATGTCAGGTGAGGAGATACAGACAAAGGACATAAGAGAGCTCTTTTTTGAAGTAGGAACCTGCATTGGAGAGATGATTGAATCCTTCGATATCGTGCCAGGGAAGGAGTTTGAGGAGAAAACCCTGTCCCGACCGGAAAAGGGAGATGAACGGTTCCTCAATATCAGGTTAACCCGGATACCGGCAGAAGAATCTTCTCTCTTTCTTGCCCATATCCGTGATATCACGGATGAACGAAAAGCAATCATTACTATTGCCGAACAGAAGGTGCTTCGTGAATCGTATGCCAGGATTAATATGATTCTTACCCATCTACCAGATCCTACCTTTGTTATTGATGAGAAAGGAACTGTTCTGTTCTGGAATAAAGCAATAGAAGAGATGACTCATGTCAGGTCAGAGGATATTATCGGAAAGGGTGATTATATCTATGGAGAAGCATTGTATGGGGAAAAACGCCCGGTTCTTATCGATTTCGCTCTTCATCCGGAATTATCTGATAATACGTTGTACCCCATTATTGAACGGTCAGAAGATCTTTTCATGGCTCATATCTGGTTCCGGAAGAGAGAAAAAAGACGGTTTTTTTCTATCTTTGCATCGCCTCTCTACAACCAGGAGGGTATTGTTATCGGCGCAATAGAATCAGTCCGGGATATTACTCCCCTCAAAATGGCAGAGGATGGACTCCTGCTTGCAAATAAGAAATTATCCCTGCTCTCCAGTGTGACCCGCCATGATATTGTGAATAAGGTAATGATATCCAATGCGTACCTTCATTTTCTCTTAGAATCCTTATCGGATCCAGAGCAGGCACATGCGGCTGCAGGGATAAAGTCGTCCCTGGATGAGATAGAAACGATCATATCCTTCACCAGGATCTATGAGGAACTCGGATCCTCTGTTCCGGTCTGGCAGGATGTCGCAGAAAAGTTTCGCAGTGCTGCAAACAACCTCGATTGTACGGATGTGACAATTGAGATCGCAATCGCCGATATTTTCATCCTTGCTGATCCCCTGTTTGAGAAGGTATGTTACAATCTCCTTGAGAATGCCCTGCGGCATGGTGAAACCCTGACCCGTATCACAATAACTGCTACCGAGTTATCTGACCGCTTACAGATTCTGGTCAGGGATAATGGGAAAGGTGTTCCTGATGATGAAAAAGAGAGAATTTTTAAGAGAGGATTTGGTAAGAATACCGGTTATGGATTATTTTTAGTTCGTGAGATCCTCTCGCTCTCCCACATAACCATTGCTGAAAAAGGCAGTTATGGAAATTCCTGTATTATGATTCTTGAGGTTTTACGGGATCATTTCCGAAGAGGGGATGGTTCATAACCGGTCTGTTCTCTCCCTGATTCCAGTATATTCTCGAAAAAATATTTATCCTGAATAAGGGGTATTTTGTCTTTAGTACTATTTTTCCTGCCAGGGATTCAGATGCAATCCTGATTTACCCCGCAAAAGCGTTTTCCCTTACCATCTATAACAATGCGATCTTTTCATTCTGGTCGGTTACATGAACAGGTACGCACCCTTCATTTTTCTTTTCCGGTACAACATCACGAATAAACATAAGGATGCCTGAGAAGAACCGGTTCTCCATGGGATGGTAGAGACAATTTCCATTCAGACGTTCTACAAGCTGGTCTTTCCTACCCTTTGGCATTTTTCGGAACCAGTGATCACAATCAATCAGAATAATCCGGCTTACTGAAGGGTTGTGTTGCTTTATCTTCTGTTCAAGTGAAAAAGCATTACAGACCGGGATATCCAAATCCCCGGAACCATGAATAACAAGGGAAGGAGTATCAATCGGTGATACAAGGGAAAGTGTAGTGTTTTTCTGGGAAAATAGTTCTTTATGGAGGTAGAGATCAAGGTTCACGTTCCCGTGTGTCAGATAAATCTTTTTCTTCCCCTTCCGGGTTGCTGAGAGGATTGTTCCAAAATGTTTCATTAAGAGGTCAGTTTCAGGATCGAGTATATTTGTATTGAATAAAAGAATTTTTGAGTGAATATCCCGTATCGGGTGATATTTATACTCGAGTATCATTTCTGTATCAGAATAGACTCCTGCGGCAATGATATATCCTCCAAACCTGATACCTGATGCAGCCATTAAACAGAGGAGATGAATACCAAATCCATGCGCAAAGAGGATTGTTCTTGAGAAAGTATATCCTGTCTCTGATATAATCCTGTGAAGGATTCCCGTTAGTCTCTTCTCTTGTGCAATCTCGATTAATTCGAGATCATATGGTGGATAATGTTCATAGTTTTTCATATCAACAAAGAGTGTTGCAATCCCTGCATTATTGAGAAACCTGCAGATCTCATCCTGGAATGATTTCTCCCGGATCCAGGCATCATACCGTGTTCCCGGTCCACAATACGGCAGAAGGCCATAAATCCAGTCTGGTATACATACCACCAGAGCAGTTTCTTTTTCATTGGCCGGGGGGTTAAGGTGCCAGAATAGTTCCGACGATGAGGGATTTCCGGGTTTTGTCATAACTACTCATTACATGATGATTATTAATAATACTTTTTCCAATTTCGTATTATTTTTCTATAATATTATACAATACGTATGTGTTAATGCATGCCCCTGAGAGATTTCATCACCGGGAAGATCGGGTCAGTCAAATCGTAACAGGAAGGATTAAACTCAAACAAATCCGGTTCTGTAGTTTAGGGATAAGCCTCTGATACCTGGTTTTTGCGAAGATACCTTTATTTCCGGGTAATATCTTCCTAATATTGGTAAGAATTTTTACGTCCGGATCCGTGTGAAATCTTCTTTATTCCACCCTGCCATAGCGGTACCGTGATAATGTGACAGGATCGAAGATTTTTCTTTAAAATCCGGAATACTATGCCTCTCACTCAGGAGCCCGGAAGAGTTGGGCGGATTCATTTCTGAGAAAACGGGTATTTCAGACGACCGATACGATCCCTGACCCTGGCTGTGATGATGGAATTCTCACGAGAACCCGTGCAGAGAAGGTATCTGCTGGAGAGGCTTTCGGATCTGATATATCAGGAGAGATGATCGTGTATGCACGGTCACATTTTTCGGTAACAGAACAGAGTAACCTTTCTAATTTCGTGGCAGATTTCTTTTACCTTCCGTTCAAATCTGGTTTTTCTGTTGTCTTCTCTAACTCCTCACTGCACAGGATATCTGATTATCGTTCTCTGCTTGCTGAAATATACCAGGTTCTTTGTGTACCGGGAAGGTTTTTCGCAAGTAGGGGTGGGAGAGGGAATATGGGTTTTTAATCGATGTTACCGCGAAGGTCATATCAAAACCCGAATGAAATCGGTATTTTGCCGGTTTTATCCTCCCTTTTCGTTTTTCTCTCCTGATGAGTATTACCCACTCCTTACGGAGGCAGGGTTTCCTGTACAGCCCAGGTTAATCCCGGGGATATGATCCAGAATGAAAAAGAGGATCTTTTGAATGCGATGCGAAATGGATGACAGCCGTTTTTGAAGCGGGTTCCTGATGATTAAGAAGTTGTTCCTTTCCGAGGTGATTGATTCTGTCACCGACGAGTATCCTCCTGATCCGGGCTGATTAATCCACCCCCCCCTGTTCAGGCTTGAGACAGAGGCGTACAAAGAATAAAAGGATCGGTTTATCCTTCTTCTCAGATTATGAAAAAAGTAAGGTAGTGTTATCTTTCTGTTCCCACGAGGGTTCCTGATTGGTTCATATAATTCCAGTAACCACGGGTCGGGTACATAAGCCTGCAATCAGAGAATTCACCAATCCCCCCGTTAACGATTGCCGTTTCATACTGTTGAACCGACGCGTTAAACCCGATACTGTATATCCATGCTTCCTGTATTGATATCAGGGTATCATGAGCTGAAACAGGATCAGACCCAGAGAATCCGATAAGATTCCATCCCCGTGCGAGATAGCGCTCCGGAACACTATTAGGTTCTTGTTCAAAGAAAAGGGGGATAAATGTTGTGTTATGTGAATACACCCAGTAACCAAAGAGCGGATTAACCGGTGAGTCAGCGGCAAGAACGATCCACTGGTACGATTCGGGATCATAGGAAAGGATGCTGTGCCCTGCAGAATCAATCCCGGCAAAGATAGTAGCGTTATCATGTCCCCCGGTAAGTGTCTTTGGAGTGGATATGAGGTTCCATCCGGGAGATACGGTGATGTTGCCCTGATCCTGGTCTGTTTTCGTGCCACTTATGGTAAAATAGCCGAATGAATTAAAATGCCCTGAAACGGTGTTATTCTTTATATCAATCTTTCCATCCTGTTCTGTCCACCGGCTCTCTTCTTTCTCATACCTCATGATTGATAGGCTCTCTTCCAGATAGCCTGCTTTTCTGTAATCCTCGTCTGAATAACTGATGAAAAGTTCCATCCCGGAGAGGGTTTCCTTAGGAATTGTGGACTGGATCTGATAGATATTTCCAAGCGTCGGTATGGTGACTTCGTAATCCCCGGGATATTCCGGCGAAACATGAGAAGGGATAATAGTCAGGTGAACCTCGTGTATCCCGCTGCTTTCTGACTCAAGCCGTATCTGTACTCCTGGTTCGGGGTGATTCATCAGTACCGGTTCCCCGGGAGTGAGTGTCACGACTGTTTCGTTGACGTAACTGGCCTGGTTTCTGTCTTTCCCGTAGATGGTAAGCTTGTAATGGATTGGATTGTTGTCATTGGGTCCGCAGACAAAATTCCCCCCGGTCGGATCGCCGTAGGCAAATGCATAGGCTTTCGGGTAGTAGTTCTGGAAAAAGGAGGCAGTTTTATAATCAGCCGGCCAGTTGCCTGCATTATCCTGGCATTTTTTTGCATCATGAAACTCCCCGGTGCAGCAGTAGGCATCATTCGGATTTTGTTCCACAATTCGCGAGTATGCACAGGCACTCCATACTGCAGCGGGTTTTTCATCCACCTTATATACCATCTTCGGGATCTCCTGCTCTGCTAATGGTGCGAGATCCCGGAATCCGCCAGAGCATGTGCATTTATTCGGCTCATTCGTCCTGTTATAATTGCCTGATATTGGTTCGAGGAACATGGGCACGTTCCATCCGTCGACGAGACTGATGTCATAGGAATCAAGTCCAAAAGCCCCGTTAAACGTGATCTCTGCAACGGTTGCCGGGAGACGGGAACCAAGTCCTCCGCATTCGACCCGGCTGTGAACGGCGTAATCCATATCACAGTTCGCCGTATCGCAGACAATCGGATAATCAGGATCTCCGGTAGGTTTGCACCCGGTCCGTGCCCAGAGTTTCAGGTTTCCTGATCCGGTTGTGATCCGCTCCTTTGTCACTTTCACGGTGACATCTTTTGATTCTCCGGGTCCGAGCACGAATCCTCCGTCATAGGGGAGCGGTATCTCTCCCGTGTTGCAGATGGTATCTCCGCATTTCGCTTTTTCGCACCTGACTGAGGGACAGCATTCTGAACCACTGCAATCAGTCGGATGGCACTCATACCCGTCGGCAAAGGTACCAAAGGGGCCTGCAAAAAGGTTAATCCAGACCGTTTCGGTCTCGTGTTCGTTTACGACCGTTACGATGTGTTCAGTATATTCTGCCTCCTCAGCGTTCGATGAACCGATAACGATGGTACCGTTATTTTCCAGGAATTGGCAGGGTTCTGATTCCGGTAAAAAAAAATCAGAGGAGGAAGTATTCTCCCCGGAACCGGGAAGGAGGACAGGTGTATACGAGAGGGGTTTGTCTGCATATATTCCGGCCGCGAAAAACACCAGGATTATGAAACAGGATAGAAACCGATAAAAGAGAAGGGACATGATGAGTTATCACACATCGTACTAATAAAAGCTATCGTCACCACGCTCAATTCAAATCATCTGTTTTCGTGAGAATCATAAGGTTCAATTCAATCCGGGATAAATTATTGTTTATGGACTATTCCAGAATTAGCATTCTTTTGGTAACCGGTATCCTCTTACTATCGATCTTTTCTTTATCTGCGGCAGACATACCGGCTCTGGAAGGTGATATCATCCCCATCGGAATGATATATAATCTGGAAGGATCACAGGCCCCGCTTGACATCCCCTCCTCACAGGGAGCAATCCTTGCAGGTGAAATTTATAACCGGATGAATCAGGAGAAAAGAGTAGAGATCATTCTTGCAGACGGGAAGAGTGATCCTGTTTATATCAGGACAGTAACCCGGGACCTGATTGATACATCCCACTGCCAGGTCATCATCGGTTTATCCGATACTGATATGGTTATTCCCGCTGCAGAGACTGCTGCAGCAGACAAAATACTATTTGTAACATCGGGAGCAACATCACCGCAACTCCCCTATCGTATCAAGGATTATCTGTATCTGACCTGTTTTGGAGATAACGCACAGGCTGCCGTCGCAGCAGAGTTTGCAGTAGGAAACCTGACTGCCCGCACTGCAGCAGTCTATTATGATACAACCATGAACTACACCACACTCCTTGCGAAATACTTCAAAACACGGTTTCTGGAACTCGGAGGAGAGGTAACACAATACTCAGGCATAAAAGTGTTAGATACCGATCTTAAGAAAGAGATTGAGAGTTTATCGATAAAAGGCGTTCCTGATATCATATTTTTGGCAGCAGGTCCGGAAGATGCACCACTAGCTCTCGGGATGATACGAGAATCAGGAATTGCTGTTCCTATTATCGGGGGCGATTCTTATGACACAAAAAATCTCTCTGATGCCGCAGATCTCTTCGGAGGCAGGGTATACTACACGACCCACGCCTGTTTTTTGGGAGAGGATCAGATCCCGGAGGTAGAAGAATTCATCGAGGCGTATCAGGAGAGATATAATACAACACCTGACGGGTTTGCAGGTCTTGGATATGATGCAGTCAACCTGGCACTAACCGCTATTGAGCTGTCAGGAACGGATAAAGATATCAGGGACGGATTTTCCCGGATACAGGAATACCAGGGAGTAACCGGTCTCTTTTCCTATACTGATTCTTCTCCGATTCCCAAAAAATCGGTCACCCTCATGCAGGCTGGAAATAATACTCTGATGAAGGTTGGTGATTTTGTGCCGGTAAAAACCCCGGCTTTTTCCCCTGAATGAGAAGGATGCGTATACGAGTTTATTGTTTTTTTAGGTCTGTTGAGTGCAGATCCTTTCATTACCGTTTTTTAGGAATGAAATTCCTTTATCCTGCCGATGTTGTTGGGGAAATGATTGTGCAATCCGTTTAAGGATCAGAAGTGCAGCCTGGGGATTTTAAAGACCCTGATACAATAACTTTGTATGATAATCTTATTCCCTGTATTCACAGGCTGGTTCTCATACCGTGGCAGAATATTTTCTTTGTCGTGGCGTGAAACCTGATGTATCATGTCTGAAAAAAAACCTGAAGCTCTGCGAATCCCCCGGCAGGTCTATTCATTCTTCACCTCAATTCCATACCCGTCATGGGACCTGATTGTTCAAAATGAGCCTGAATGGATAGAATTTAAACCGTTCCATGAAAGATACTCATTCGGACTGTTTGCTGTGCTCATGGTTATGTGCGGGCTTAATGCCTATCAGTTGAAAGGTCGTGCAGAAACCGGTTACTTTCCTGCATTCCGGGATATCCTTCTCAATAACAGGAATCCAGAAAATCCCGATGAGTTAGTTTCAATTCTGTATCCCTTGTATGAATGTGACCGGTTGCCGAAGGGTAAGTGTTCCCGTCTGCACCGTTTCGTACAAAGTGATCTCGGAGAACGGATCTGGTATAGTTCACCGTCTGAGATCGAGGAGTCGTTTATCAGGATATGGCATGATCTGGCTGCAGTCATGAAACAGAAAGAAGACAAAAAGACGGTCGTTTTTGCGATGAAATGCCTGGGAATCGCCCTTCTTATGGAGCACAAGATGAATTTTTCATTTGAAGCGATTCCAATCCCGGTTGACAGCAGGATCCGCAAAATTACTGCAGCGCTCGGCGGGCCGGATGAGCCGGATCGTGCTGTACAGCAGTTCTGGCACCAGGTTATTGAAAAGATACGAGAGAAAGATTCGACGATAACAATGATTCATCTTGACAGTTTTCTCTGGCAGGTGACGGGATATACCGGTGAAGAACGAAAAGAGTGGTTCTGCAGGAATGGCATCTGTTTTTTACAGGAGTCGTTTACAGAGATTGTTACTGAAAAGTAAGGGGATCCGGAGGCGGCAACTCCTATAAGGATCTAAAATGGGGTTAAAAGAGGATATAATTTCTGAATTTTTTAAACAGGAAAAGTAGGGGAGCGTTCACCTAATAGATACGAATAACTGACATTTAATCAGATGATCCCGGGAGTAATCCCTTATACAACAGGGATGGTACAATATCTCTTGCATTGCCCATTCATTCTGGGAGAATGGTGAAATTACACCCTGATAGGTATGGTGCCAGGATCTTCTCATACCTTGTTTTGCCTTCCTGGTCTTTTTTATTTCTGATCTCTGTTATTGCATCCTGGAATCTCTTTACAATGACCGGAGGTGTATCCCTGTTAAAGGCAAAGTATGCATCATGCGTTTTGAGGGTATAGATGGGTAGTATTGCATCAGGTTCTTCTGCATACCGGTCAGTGAAATACATTCCCCGGATCAGGGCATTCGCTCATCCATCAATCGTTCCGATCTTTCATGCCAGTATGAGTGTCTCTGTATCTGATGCATAGGAAATATTCTCATATCCGAGGCTGACGAGATCAACGGCAGCCATGTATCAGATACTGCACCTATCGAATAATTTTTGAGATCTTCCGGATTCCGGATACAGAGAAGATTATCTGACAAGGAGAAGATGACATTTAAGTCGGTTAAGACCGGGCCAGCCCATAAAAAAAGATCCTCGTGCACCTGGGATCGTGCGGTAGAGAAGACGGCTGTTCCTGTTTCATTCAGAACGGTTCTGTACCCGTCTTCCTATGATCCATAAATAACCTGATCGCGGGAGAGACTGAGATCGAGTTGATCATAAGACTTCATGTACAATATCAACTGATATCCCTTTTAAGGTTTTATTCTCCATGTATTGAAACGGGGGAAAATCTTCAGTATAAAATACCAGGGGAGAGAGATCATAAGGACGATAATATGAAGGATCCAATGATACCTCGTTATATGACACACTCTTTTGTGTAATTTCGTTTAAATCTGACTTGTCGTAGTTGTCCTCGTATTTATCTGACAGAACAGCCTTATTCGACAGGAAAAAAGATGTCTCTGTAGCAGAAAAGACAGGGATAAGAAGTGAGAAGAGGGTAATGCAAGGATGATAATAATCTTTCTTTGGCACAATACCATGGAAATGGAGTATCCGGATATGAAATAAAATCAACGAAATGTTCTTTACAATCAGCAGGGTAATACTGACATAACCCTGACGTATAATCCTGGAGAAATAGAATCGGTATCTTTGCGTATGAATGTCGTATCAGGTCCGAATTTATGAGAAGAGGAATTGAGAAGTACCTTGTGCCGGGATACCGGGTATGGTGCTTGTGATGATCTGCATGAGTAGGAAACGTATCAATCGATGATAATGGTACCGTTGATAAGCAGGAATTTACTTTCTATTGTATATCTCATGAGGTAAAGGTGTACGCTCTCCTCTCTTTTATGATACTTGGTGAATGTGTTGAGACGATTATATCCATTGGGATGAATCTGATTACCTCAGCAATATCGTTGAGTAACCGGTTTTTCCATTCTACATGGAGCGATATTTCTGGTTCGTCCAAAATGATGAGAGAACCCGGTTTTGCTTTACATATGAGTGAATAAAAAATGATTAACAGGTGTAGTTCACCGGATGAGAGTTGGTCAGGGAAGATTCTGGTACCCCATCGGGTCTCAAAAATTTTCAGTTCATTATCCTCAAGGGTGGTAACACCCATGGTAGTGATGTACCGGTTCAGCATCTCTGATAGGAAAATGCCTTTGAGACTCCGATTCTCTTCCCCGGAATCAGGTTTTACTTCCAGAGATATTTTCTCAAGGATCTTTTGAGGTGTGACCGATCCTTCCTGCACAGTATCCGAGAGAAAGGTATTTGAATCAATATATATGACATTGAGCCGGTGATGCACCTGATCCAAAAAATACGACATCTGGGTCTTTATCCGGATATACGAATCAGGTTTATCCTGTGAGTGTAACACAAGATCGATTACATCTTCATAGTGGGCGATACTTTGCTTAAGGAGTAAAATACCTGCATAAATCTCAGTAATACTCTGTATCTTTTCTTTTATCCGGGATATGTCACGATTGCATATGGTATGTAAGTTCTCTGATAAACGCGATTTTGCCTGTACTCCGGATTCCAGTACTGCAATTTGTTGAGAAAAGAGGGATATCTCCTCGGTAATAAGATTTATATCTGATTCTTTAAATTCCTGCAGTTGTTTTATTCTTTCAGGTTCTGCATTTTTTATCACGTTCAGTTCATGTATCAGTTCTTTTTTTCTCTCTTTCTGGTTTTGTATCTCAAGGTTTATTTTGTGGATTTCAGATTCTGTAACCTGTAGTTTCTCTCTCATCTGTCTTTCGTAATCCAGTAACCCGGCCGACATCTCTTCCGGGTTTTTTGGTTCTGATTGATCCTCATTCTCTACCCCTGCCGCATCCAACAATAAAATAAGTTCTTTTTTTCCGGTCTCGAATGCAGTATGTAATTGTTGGAGTTTTTGTTCTGCGAATTCTTTCTCTTTCGTGATCTTTTGTATCTTTTTTCTGGTGTTGTCATTCCTGAGCGGGTCATGTAAGGGTCGGTCTGGTTCCCGAGTAAAGGCCTCCTTTTTTCGTAATTTTATGAGAAAATCCCCTGAATTAAGATCATTCTGTATTGTTTTTTTGATATCTGCCAGATCTGTTTCTTTCGTAATTTTTTTATCTGGAATGGTTAATTTTTCAATATTGTTGTTCCTGAACTGGTAAATGCTGATACGATTGCCATTTTCATTTCTAAATTCGATATAAACACCTTTTTTGGTATACATATCACTGTTCTGAATAAAGATGTCATAATCCGGATCTGATAGTGATTCAGATGCAAGAAAGAAAAAATGCCGGTACACATTGATCATAAATCCATCGGTAAATCTGATACGAAAGATATGAAACGGGATTTTTATCAGAGAAAAGACATCTCCCGAAAAAAAGGACCGTATCATGTTCAGGATTGTGGTTTTTCCTGATCCATTCAGTCCATAGAGAATCGAGATCCTATCGGTGATATTTAATGGAATAACATGGGTATAGGTGTGAAACAGGCCAATTACAACAATCTCCTGAAGTTGAGGGGTAGTATGGGGGCGGGGAGGAGGAAAAAAATTCCTGTTCTTCTCCAGAAAGGAATTGTCCCATAACCGGAACGATTTCTCTCTGTCTCCAAACTCTGATCTAATAATTGCGACTAATTCATGAATGTTTTCTAATGCCTTCGAATCGATCTGATCTGAAGGGAGAGGGATATCATTGATAAAAAAGGGATTAATCTGGTTTCTCAGGGAAACGAGATGAGGAAGTGCCCCGGGATCTCCAATCTTTGCAAGTGCCCAGGTGGCAGCAAAGAGGAGATGATATTCTTTATTTCTCATAGACTCCTTTATAAATGAAATGAGCGACGGGACTGCATTATTGCAGGTATTATTGCCAAGAGTATACAGAATTGATAGTTTTAACAGGAGTGAACAGGGATCAGAGCCGGATAATGTTGTTTTATGATACAGTTCCACAAGCGGCTGAGTAATTCTCTCATCAGAGTATCCCGAGAGAGCAACAACAGCCATCAGGACAGGATAACTCCCCGTTCCATCTAACAGATCTATCAATGTATTCACTGGATCAACCCCCAATTCAGGCAATTCATCCCTGATATTCCAGTTACTCATAATGGTAGGATTGTCCATAGGTATACTGTTTTTATTTCTGTCTATCTGTTTTCTTTCTATAAGGTATATCCCTTTTTTGTGTTGTAATGTCGTGGCAGATCAGGTTTATAACAGGAGTATCAGTATTTTTCCGATCTATCTCTCAAAGAAATCGTTTGAATTTTTTCATTCCTTCCGTGTTTGAGAAGGATCATAACCCATATCTGGTTTCAGACTGACTGTAGTATACGGTGTTTGTGGTGTCAGATCAAAAAACGTTCTCTGATTTTTCATATTCAAAAACCGAACCCTCTGGTTCTGACTCATTCCAATCCTTCCCCCCCGGTGATCTTCTCATTGTACCGACATCTCTTCTTGCAAACCAGTTTAAAACACAGTATACCGTTAAGAATATCGTTTTTAATCCTGATCATATCACCACGCTGTCTCTGTTCTGCCGGTATTACCATGACCAGCGGGGAAAAGAGACCCGGATCATCACACAAGGTCAGACCTATTCTGTCATGGCATCAGCTCTGGAACGTATCAGGGATTCTGTCCCTTTCTTTTTTTCCCGTGACAGATTGTCACCAGGTACCGTTCAGGATCTCTTTGCGTTGCGTGCCATCCTCTCACAACGTTGTATCGATCTGACCTCGCATCCTCTTGTTGCAACCAGCGAGAAAATTTCACAGATAAACCATGCTCTCGTCGCATACCATGAGGCATGTACAGAGAACCGGTTTCTTGATCCCCATGCTCTCGTTGAATGGACTATCAATGATCTTACTCGCAGATCCGGCTGTATCTTTCAAAAGGTACGGGTCTACCAGCTCCATGATATATACCCGAGAGAACAGCATCTCATTCTTGCTATCCGTAACCATGCAGAGACCTTCTCATATGAGTACGTCCGGGGTAAGGATCCTGTTATCTTTTCTCCTCCTGACTGGCTCGCACCAGAAGACCTGACAGCATTAGAACCTTCACAGGAATATGAAGACCGATCTTTTATCTTTGTTTCTTCTGTAACAGAGATTGGTAAGGAATCTACCGATGATCATAGTAAGGCCGGTGTATTTTCAACCTTAACTGATGAGATGCAATCAATTGCACAAGAGATAACAGTTCTTGCGAGGGAAGGAACGAATCTGTCAGATATAGCCATCACGTACCCGAATATCGCGTCTGTACTTCCCCGGCTACGGGAGGTTCTGGATGATTTTGGTATACCCTGTTATGCATATATCGGGGAGCCCCTTATCTGTGAGCCGGTAATCGGCTTTCTGCTCCTCTTTCCCACTCTTGTATCGGAAGGATACCCCTTAAACAGGGTTATTGAGCTGCTTCAAAACCCGTATACCAGAATCAGTCAGCCCGATCTTCCACCTATGGATACGGCATTCTTTGACCTCATCGCACGAAGAGCCGGGATAGAGGGAGGGTACTTCTGGGTCGATACACTCACCTCGTTCTCACACTATCAGAAGGATCCCGGGAATCATGATCCTCCTCTCCCTGATGCCCGGATAAAAGCAGTTATTGCATGGATTCAGCAGATCCAGAACGATTGCAACAAGTTTACCGGAAATCTTACTGCAGCAGGGTATTCCGATCTGTTTCACGGGATCATTGAGAAATGGATGCGGCAGGAGTATCTGAGAAAGAATGATAAAAAGCAGGATCCCGTTTTCTTACGTGAGAAACAGGCAGTATCACTATTTTTTGAGATACTTACAGGACTTTCATCCATGGTTTTACAAGATGAGAGCATTTCCCTCTCATCATATCTTCGATCTCTTCTGTATCTTCTCGGGGAACCGGTCAGTCTTACCGAAGACCACGGGGGTGTGAGGATTCTTGGCCTGCGCCAGACTCTGGGCATGAATTATTCCTGTCTCTTTCTGGGAGGCCTTACCGAAGGAGATATGCCCAATCCATCGACCCGGTTTCCGCTTCTCACTTCTGAAGAATCAGAACAACTCGGTGCCAGAAGTCTTTTTGAGGTTGTGAGGGAGGAGCAGTATTACTTTGTATCTGCTCTTGCAGCAGGTGAACGGATCTGGCTCTCTGCCTCAAAAACAAGTAAAGAGAGAAATATTCTCAGCTCTTCATTCTTTGAACGGGTAAAAAATAGTATTAATCCTGTACCATGGGGCGGGGATACGAACCATTCCTGTCGGGAGGCTTCTATTCGGGCAGGAACGATGATCCGTGCTCAATTCAGCGGGCATGATATCTCCTGCAATGAGGTGCTCTCCTGGCTGCCTGCTGACCAGACCTATGGATCCGTTGCCACCCGGATACTGGTGGAGGACTGGTTCCGGACCGGGGATTTTGATTCGGTTTATGACGGGATCCTGACCGGGGACCAGGAAGTGATTGAATGGTTATCTGGCAGGAATATGTTTGGATCCGGCAGGGTCTGGTCTGCCACCCAGCTCGAGACCTACCTTACCTGTCCGTTCCGGTTTTTTTTGGATCGGGTTGTAAGAATTAAACCATTCCCTGATTCCGATCCGACCCTCTCTCCTGCAGAGAAAGGAACACTTGTCCATGATACGCTCTGTGCATTTTATTCACAATGGTGCAGTAACGGACCACGCAGGATAACGAACCTGAACAAGGAAGAAGCAATGGTTCTTCTTGTGCAGGTGGCACAAAAGATGAGCGGACGCTACCGGTATACCAGTCCGTTATGGTATGCAACACTCGCATCCCTGTTTGGGTTTGAGGATATTCCCGGACTGTATGAGCGTTTCATTCTTCATGAAGCAGAGAGCATGTCAACTCTTGTGCCTGAAAAATTTGAGTGTTCCCTGGCTCATACCATTGCGGCCTCCGGAGAGCGGGACGGGTATGTTGTCCTTGATGGCGGGGATGGGGAACCACTTCTGTTACAAGGGAGGATCGATCGGATAGATACCGATAACAGGGGTTATTTTGCAATTATCGACTACAAGACCGGCAGCCGGTACCCGAACAAAAAAGCGATTACAGAAGGTAAAGCCCTGCAGCTTCCCCTGTACCTTCTTGCTATTGAAACGATGTATGAGAATGATAAAATACCCCGGACCGGAATCGCCGGATCATATCTTGAGATAAGCAGTACGATAAAACAGACATGGCCTCTCCTTGATCCGGATAAGAAACAGGAGGCAGGGGTTGGTGGATCCAAAGGAAACATACCGATCCGTGAGGTTACCAGGAATGCAGTTACGGTTTCACAGGAATGCATCAGAGGGATCAGGGCAGGCAGGTTCCCGGTCTCCAGAGAGAGATGTAGTATTGTCAGGTACTGTCCGTACGTGGGAATCTGCCGGTTTGACCGGTTCCGGGCAGAGGATTTAAATGAGGGGGGAGATCAGTAGATGACAGGAACGAAACGGCAGAAAGAGGCAATTTGCAGGCATGACCGGTCCCTCGTAGTATCGGCAGGAGCAGGTACCGGCAAGACGTTCGTTCTCGTGAACAAGTACATTCATCTCCTCGAGACCTTTGGCCAGGATAAAGCCGGATCAAACGAAAAACTCTCAGTTTTACAGATTCTCGCATTAACGTTCACTGATAAGGCAGCAGCTGAGATGAAGGAGCGGATAAGGAACGAGATAGGAAAGAGAGAAGGGGATTTCTGGGAAAAAACCAGGCTTGAATTTCTTATTGCACCGGTTGAGACTTTTCACTCCTTTTGTGCCAGCGTTCTTCGGGAGTTTGCATTCGATGCAGGCCTGCAACCCTCTTTTGCAGTTCTGGATAACCGGGAATTGGCTGCCATTCTCTCCCTTGCTTTCCAGGAACTTATCCATACTCCTGCAGAAGGAGAGATAACCGATGCACTTGTGTATCTCCTCTCTCTTGTCAGGCCTGCTGATCTTGAAGGGATGATCCGGTATCTCTACCAGAAGCGTGATGATGCTGACCATCTCTTTCTCGTACTCAATACCGATCCGTCAAGTATTATTGCACACTGGCAGGAAGAGATAACCCGGTTCCGGGAAGAAAAAATGAGAAACTTACAGAATAATCCGGAATTTATCTTTCTCG
>JAFGOM010000102.1 GCA_016926505.1 Methanospirillaceae archaeon | reverse complement strand
TCGCGGTGAGCCCTGACGGTAAGACGGCGGTATCCGGGTCCCTAGACAATACGGTCAGGGTATGGGACATGATGACCGGCGAGTGCATACTCACCATCCAAGGGAATGGAGCCATTTTATCGGCATGTATTACATCATCCGGGATTGTTGCAGGAGATATCGGGGGATCTGTCCTCTTGTTCTCACGGGAAAACCTTCCGGCGGGAAATCCCGTGGTGACCGCCCGGAAGAAGCAGGGAAAACACTCTGTCCGGTGTTTGCACTGCTATCGGTTCTTTGAGCCTGACTATGGGGATCTTGGTCAGGAGGTCTCGTGCCCGTTGTGTGGCGGGGTGTTAAAACTGAATTCGTTTGTGGTGGAGGATTTGGTTTTCAAGAGGAGTTTATTTGGCGGACTGAAACGCTTATTTGAGAGGTAACAGGGATATTGATATATTCTTCTTTAAGTTGATGGAATAGTAATTGTTCTTTTTTTAATCCAGACCATATTAGAGATTGATGCCTTGGATAGTTACACCCATAATAATCAAGGCATGCACTATGAATTACACAAATAAAAATAGGTTATTATTTATCGTGTATTTTAATCAGACATCCGGAAGAAAGATGTGATCTCCCAGCTCTTATCTTCTGAGTAGATCTTTCTATGTATCCTTTAAAACTTCCAATCGGAGTCCAATCCTTTGAGAAAATGAGAACTGAAGGATATGCATATGTCGATAAAACTCAGTTTATCTCCGATCTTATCTCAAAAGGGTCTTATTACTTTCTCTCCCGTCCAAGGCGATTTGGAAAGAGTCTCTTTATCGATACGCTTGATTGTGCGTTTTCTGGAAAAAAGGATCTCTTCTCCGGGCTGTATCTCGAGTCCCCTGAGGCGGGATGGGACTTTAATACAACCTATCCGGTCCTTCGGGTTGATTTTGCAGGAGGGGCACTCAGGGAGATCTCTGATCTTACCAATCGATTGACCAGCACTCTTAATGGGTGGGAAGAACTCTATGAGATAGAAAAAAGCTCAGGAGATCCTGGAGATCGGTTACTTTCACTCATTCCTAAAATCGCAAAAAAAACAAAAAACCAGGTAGTCATCCTCATCGATGAGTACGACAGACCGATTCTTGATAATATTGGGGATCTCAGCCTCATGCAGGAGATGCGGGATTGTCTGAAAAATTTTTATGGAGCAATCAAACCACTTGATCTCCATCTCAAGTTTGTCCTTCTCACAGGTGTTTCAAAATTTGCCAAAACCGGAATATTCTCAGGTTTAAACAACCTGCGGGATATCACCCTTAACTCCAGATATTCAGCAATATGTGGATACACTCAGGAGGACCTTGAAACCGTTTTTTTGGAATATTTAGCTGATTTAGATTTAGATGAAGTTAAAAATTGGTATAATGGTTATTCATGGACAGGGGAAGCAGTATATAATCCGTTTGATATTCTCCTTTTTCTTGAGGAGAAAACATTCAGACCATATTGGTTTGAGACCGGCACACCTTCATTTCTTATCACCCTCTGGCAGAAGAAACCCCGCCTTCCTGCTGAATATGACGGGCTTGTTGCAGGTGATGAACTCCTGGGATCCTTTGATCCCGAATATATAAGAATAGAGACACTTCTCTTTCAGGCAGGATATCTAACGATTCGGTCTTATGTGAGTAATCCTTATGAAGGTACCTGGTATACATTGGGATTTCCAAATCGTGAGGTTAGAGAGGCATTTAACCGCCAGATCCTTCATCTACTCCAGGGTGACTCAGATACTGTCTCCCTCCCCTTGATACGCGAAGCGATAGAATCAGCGGATTATGCTCTTCTTCGAACCATTTTTCATTCGTTCTTTGCATCCATTCCGCATGACTGGTACAGAAACAACCCGGTAGCCCGGTATGAAGGGTATTATGCCAGTGTGGTATACACCTATTTTGCAAGCCTTGGATACGAGGTTATTCCAGAAGATACATCAAACAAAGGTCGAGTAGATCTGACGGTAAAGACACGGACCGGGATCTGGATCTTTGAGTTCAAAGTGCTTGGTATCGATAAAAGTGGAAATGAAAGCCCTCTTGACCAGATTCGAAGACGCGGATATGCAGAGAAGTACCGGTCAGATTCAAGGCAGATATACGAGATTGGGATTGTGTTTAACCCGGAAACAAGAAATATTGAAAAATGGGAGATCTGACCCCGGTTCGTGATGTAGTAGGAATAAGATGTTTGATTCTGTCATGTGTAAAAGCTCATAGTAGGGATTACCATTTCACTTGGATGTGGATCCGGCTCTCTCAGCACATAGGTGAATCCAGTAGGTCTCTATGCCGTCTCCCCCCTCCCTGTCATGTGGTAAGACATTGAGGGTATGGGATATGGCCACAGGCAATTGTATCCTCACCGTTGCGGGAGATGGAGGAATTAATTCGGCATGTATTGCTTCATCACGGATTGCTGCCGGGGATAGTGGGGGCAATGTCCTGTTCTTCTCACCGGAAAACCTTCCGGTGGGAAGTCCGGTCGTGACCGCCCAGAAGAAGCAGGGGTAACACTCTGTCCGTTGCCTGCACTGCTACCGGTTTTTTCAGCCTGACAATGGGGATCTTGGTCAGGAGTTATCGTGCCCTTTGTGTGGCGGGGTGGTGAAACTGAATCCGTTTGTGGTGGAGGACTATGTTTTCAAGAGGAGAATTTATGGTGGACTGAAACACCCCTTGCGGAGATAACATGACCTCACCATTTCTCTCCAATGCCCTGATGATGACGAACCATTCACTCGCCGTCTCTATGAGGTATTCACGAAAAACGAATTAATATTATATTTAGATATTTTAATTTACCAACAATTTTTTTTATTCAATAGAAAATGGAATCTTCCTTACTCCTTCATAGGATCTTTATGCATTCCTCAATCCTATCTCTTGAGTGTGACCTGTAATAGTAAAATGGGAAACCGTCTCGGTCTTTATCTTCACAACTTTCAACGAAATACATACCGAGTGTAATTATCCCGGTACACGTCTTTCCTGAGCTCAGGGAATGGTGTCGTACCCATAAACGTTGATCTTTGATTCAGCCTTCAGAAATGAGTGTTCACTCTCTGGTACCATTCAGAGTGAAACCAGAATTTATAAATCTTCCTCCTCCCTTCATTGATCAATGGATCCCGGAGAGGTCAGGTCTCAGATCATAACGATTCTAAAAGATAGAGGACGGATAACCTATGAGGATCTCATCTCCCTCACCGGGTGCGATGGTGAGCAGGTCAGATCCATCTGTGACTCACTTCTCGATGAACACCTGGTTGAAGATATCGAAAACTTCGGGATTAAGGCAACCCAAACTCTCCTTGAACTCTCCGAAGAGTCATGCATTCAACTCGATACAGAAAAATCCTTCCCGGTTACTGATCCCGCAGCGATACAACCATCATCAATATTCCTCTCGTATGCCCGCAGCGATGACGAACCCTTCACCCGCCGTCTGTATGTCGACCTGACGGAAAAAGGCTTTGATATCTGGTTTGACCGCGAGAATATGCCCTCCCGTGGTCTAAAATTCCTCCACGAGATCCGTGATGCGATTACAGAGCGTGACCGGCTCATCCTTGTAGTAGGCCCGGGTGCAGTACAATCAGATTATGTGAGTGCTGAATGGCGGTATGCTCTTGAGATAGGAAAGGGGATTAACCCGGTCTTACGGTTAGGTGATTGCCCAATAATCCCAGAGGAACTAAAATTACTTGATACCCCTGATTTCCGGGACGATTCATTCTATGATGCCCGATTAAAAACCCTCATCCGCCAGGTATCGCAGCCACTGGCACCGATGGGAAAACTGATCGGTGTTCCATCACTTCCTCCCCACCTCCTCAAACAACCGGAACGGCTCTCGGCACTCAAAGATGCAGTTCTTGCGGATCTCAACCGTCCGGTGGTAGTGACTGGGACGAAAGCCAGGACCGGTATCCAGGGGATGGGCGGTATAGGAAAATCGGTTCTTGCCAGTATGCTTGCCTGGGATCATGAAGTCAGGCGTTCATTTCCAGACGGAGTAATATGGGTACCGATTGGTCAGGAACCATCAATCATCACTATTCTTCGTTCTCTTCTAAGGGATCTGGGTTACTCTGATATAGTAGAGACCGTGTCTGAAGGAAAAGAACGTCTTAGGGAACTTTTCACGAATAAGGCAGTACTGATTATCCTTGATGATCTCTGGGAGGGAAGCCATGCAAAAGCCTTTGATGTACTTGGGCCCCGATGCAGGATGATAGTGACGACCCGTGACGCAGGTCTGATAACCTCCCTTGGCGGTACCCAGTACCAGGTTCAGCTCTTAACTGACCTCCAGGCATCGGCTCTCCTTGCTGAATGGGCAGATATTCCCCTTGAATCTCTCCCCCCTGCAGCGATTGAAGTAATCCATGAGTGTGGGAATCTCCCACTTGCAATCTCTATTTGTGGAGCATTGGCACGGGAAGGAACGAACTGGACTGATATTCTCGAAGCTCTTCATGAAGCGGATCTGACATATCTTGATCATCCTCACGGGAACATTCTCAAATCAATCAAGGCAAGTGTGGATCGACTCACAAACGAAGAGCAGGAACGACTTTCAGAACTGATAGTTTTCCCGGCCGATGAGGCGGTTCCGGAACAGGCGGTAGTGACCCTCTGGAAGCACACCGGACAGATGACGGAACGAAATGCAAGGAAACTCTTAACAACACTCTCAAGGCGGGCCCTGGTCAGATTGGACCTGGTAGCAGGTGCGGTAGAGGGAGAGTCTGAACGGAGGGTCTCGCTCCATGATCTGATCCGTGATTATCTCATGATGAATACCCGTAATCCTGCTTTGGTTCATCAGGACCTGGTTGATGCATATTCTTCACTCTCTCCTGAGGGGTGGGCAACCGGGCCTGATGACGGGTATTTTTTGCAGCACCTGACCAGTCATCTGATAACCACCGGGAAGTGGAAAGAGGCAGAAGATCTTCTGCTCGATCCCCGGTGGCTCAATCGGAAAATAGAACTCGGGATGATCCAGGGACTTATCGAGGAGTATGATCCGATCAAGGGAAATAATCGCCCTTTGTTCCTTATACAGGGTGCTCTGCGGCTCTCGTCACAGGTTTTATCGGATTATCCTGCCCAGTTCTCAACCCAGATGTTTGGTCGATTGCTCGGTTTTGAGGAGCCGGGGATAAAAGAGTTTCTTGATCGCGTAGCAAAAGAACAGAAAGGGCCATGGCTCCGGCCACTGCACCAGGCGTTTGAGGCTCCTGGAGGTGCGTTGATTAGGACGCTTACCGGTCATAATTTTGAGGCCCTTTCGGTTGCGGTCAGCCCAGACGGCAAGACCGCCATATCGGGGTCTCTTGATTGTACCGTGAGGATGTGGAATCTGGATTCCGGAGAGACCATACGCATCCTTGAAGGCCATACCGGTGGGGTCTATTCGGTTGCATTCAGTCCAGACGACAAGACCGCAATCTCGGGGTCTGGGGATAACACCGTGAGGATGTGGAATCTGGATACCGGAAAGACCATACGCATAATGAAGGGCCATACCGATACAGTCAGTTCTGTTGCGGTCAGCCCAGACGGCAAGACCGCCATATCGGGGTCTTGGGATAATACCGTGAGGATGTGGAATCTGGATTCCGGAGAGACAATCCGAATAATGGAGGGCCATACCGATTGTGTCGAATCGGTTGCGGTCAGCCCAGATGGTAAGACGGCCATATCGGGGTCTCTTGATAATACCGTGAGGATGTGGAATCTGGATTCCGGAGAGACCATCAGTATAATGGAGGGCCATACCAATATTGTCCATTCGGTTGCGGTCAGC
>JAFGOM010000101.1 GCA_016926505.1 Methanospirillaceae archaeon | reverse complement strand
GAGGCTTTGCCCCGCTTCGGTTTTTGTCATATTTTTTCCAGAGTTCTCCGATTTTTTGGATTTTTTCATTCGTGCAACCGACTCCATAGACGAAGAAAAGATCATCGGTTATGCCAGCGAGATTGGTGCTGATAAAAATGAGTTTTCCAGTGCTTTGGCCGAAGTTCCGGTTATGTCCCCGGGACAGTTTGAGAAGGTTGCCGATCTCCTCTTCTTTCTGGCAAACGAACTATCGCTGAAAGCCTATCAGAATGTCCAGCAGGCCCGGTTTATTACTGAACGCCAGAACGCAGTAGATGCCCTAAACCAGCAGCTCTACTTCCTTCAGCTCCTGATAGACACGATACCAAACCCGGTATTCTTTAAGGATCCCCAAGGTCAGTATACCGGTTGTAACCGTGCTTTTGAAGAGTTTCTCGGTCTCTCAAAATATCAGATTATTGGCAAATCGGTTATGCAGGTTGCACCTGCTGACCTAGCTGATACCTACGATACGAAAGACAGGGAACTGTTCACTCATCCCGGTACCCAGACTTATGAAGCTCAAGTACAGTATGCAGATGGTTCCCTTCATGATGTCATCTTTTATAAAGCAACCTTTTCAGAACTTCAGGGAGAAGTACAGGGCCTTGTAGGAGTTATCCTTGATATCACTGAACATAAGAAAGCAGAAAAAGCCTTGCGGGAGAGTGAGCAGCGGTTCCGGTCAGTTCTTGAACAACTGGAAAATGTTGCAGTCCAGGCATACGAACCAGATGGAACGATAACCTTCTGGAACAGGGCAAGTGAGGGTTTGTATGGGTTTTTGGCTGAAGAAGCAATAGGAAAAGACCTGATCGAACTCATCATTGATCCCGGCGAGCAGGATACTGAACGATCTCTTATAGCTGACTGTATCAGGACTGGTATCGTACCACCAGCCTCTGAAATTGATGTCAGAAACAGAGATGGTTTGAGGATGACCGTGCTCTCCAGCCGTGTTTTTCATGAAAGACCGGGAAGGGAGCCTGAATTTTTCTGCTTTGACGTTGATATCACAAAACGCAAGCATGCTGAAGAAGCCCTGATGCGATCAGAGCGTGAACGTGCCGATATTATCAATCATCTCCCTGATGCAACCTTTGCCATCGACAATACGGGTAGAATCATTGCATGGAACAAAGCCATCGAAGAGATGACCGGTTTTAAGGAAGAAGATATGCTTGGGAAAGGGAATTATGAACATGCTATCCCTATCTACGGGTGCAGGAGACCGATACTGGCTGATCTTATCATTTCATACAACGAAGAGTTTGCAGAGAAGAACTACACGATAATCAGAAAAGAGGGTGATTTTCTCTATGTTGAGACTGATATCCCGGATCTGAGAGGAAGAAGCGTTACGCTCTGGGCAAAGGCCAGCCCCCTGTACGATGAGAGGGGCCACAAGGTAGGAGCGATAGAAACGATCCGTGATATCACGGAACAGAAAAAGGTCGAGACAACCCTTATTGATGCAAAGGAACGGGCAGAAGAGGCAAGCCGTACAAAAAGTGTTTTCCTCTCCCGGATGAGCCATGAACTCCGCACACCACTCAACGCCATCCTTGGTTTTACCCAGATAATCCAGAAACAGCCAAATATCACCAGTATACAGAAGCGGCATCTTGGGATCATGCTGGAGAGCGGGGAACACCTGCTCGGACTGATCAACGATCTCCTTGATGTCGGAAAGATAGAAGAACAGAAAATTACCCTGGAAGAAGCACCGTTTCAACCCCATGCAACCCTCCAGCAGGCCATTAACCTCCAACGGTTTAAAGCTGATGAGAAGGGACTATCACTTCAGGCAGAAATTACAACACCCCTTCCGGCTTGTGTCCAGGGTGATGAACGAAGACTCAGGCAGGTCATATTAAACCTGCTCTCCAATGCGATTAAGTTCACGAAGAAGGGAGGGATAACCCTTCGTGCAGCATATGAAAAGACCGGGCCGGGTTCCCTTATCATCGAGATCATTGATACCGGTATCGGCATCCCGCAGGATATGCTCACAACCATCTTTGAACCCTTCACCCAGGTCATAGAACCAGGACAGATCGCCGAAGGAACAGGACTTGGGCTGACTATTGTCAACCAGCTGGTATCTCTTATGGGGGGCTGTATCACCGTTGAGAGCGAGCCGGGAAGGGGAAGCATGTTTCGTCTACAGATTCCCCTGCCTGAAATGAAAGACCTGCAGGTCTCAGAAAAAACGATGCATCCGGTCATTACAGGATATCATGGAAAGCGAAGATCCGTTCTTGTAGTCGATGATGAACAGACCAATACCACAATGCTGGTATCTGTCCTACAACCCCTGGGATTTGAGGTTTTTACCACAGATAACGGGAGTGAGGCGGTAGAGTTGGCTTTCAGGAACTGTCCTGACCTCATCCTGCTTGACCTTGTCATGCCTGCCATGGACGGACTTGACGTGATAAAGGAGCTAAAAAGCAGTTCCCACATTTCAAGGACTAAAATCATGGGTATCTCTGCTGCTGTCTCACCAGCAGTGCGGCGGGAGGAGTTTATCGCTTCCTGTGACGACTTCATCACCAAGCCGGTCAACGTTGATATTTTCCTTGAGAAGATCCAATCTCTCCTTGGAATCACCTGGGAACTGGCGGTTTCACAGGATACTCTCATATCACCTACAGAAGGCGGAAAAAAACCAAAAAAAATTCCTTCGGAAAGAATTCTTATAAATATTGAACAAATGGTTGAAAAAGGAGATTATGATTCGCTTGAACAGCTGCTTGATACCCTTGAGAGAGAGGATTCTTCTTATCACACATTCTGTTCAGAGATACATACCTTTATTAGCCGTTATGATGATGAAGGAATACTTGCCAGTATCAACAGATTAAGGAAACGAGAAGATGAATGATCATCCTGATTTGCCTGGAACAATTCTTGTCGTAGATGACACCCCTGCATCCATCAGTATGGTGCGGGCAGCACTTAAGGAGGCAGGGTACCATGTTCTTGTAGCCACAAGTGGTGAGAAAGCACTCCAGAGCGTCAATATTGAAAAACCGGATCTCATCCTCCTTGATATACTCATGCCCGGTATGGATGGATATGAGACGTGCCGCAGGTTAAAGGAAAACGCTGCAACACGCGATATCCCGGTTCTCTTCCTCTCAGCCCTGGCTGAAACTTTTGATAAAGTGAAGTCATTTGAACTCGGGGCGGTTGATTACCTGATAAAACCCATAGCACAGGAAGAGATGCTTGCCCGTGTCAGAACTCATATATCAGTCAACCGACTTGAAAAAGCCCTGCAAATAGCAAATGAAGAACTTGAGGCCAGAGTAGAGCAACGGACAGCTGACCTCGCTGTGGCAAATGTCCAGCTCAGAGAGGAGATTGCTGAAAGAAGACGGGCTGAGTTGGAAATATCCAAAAAAAAGGACGAACTCTTCAAGGCCTACGAAGAACTGACGGCATTTGGTGAAGAATTAAAAGCCAACTACGATGAACTCAGCAGGACAGAAAAGGAACTCAGGGATAGCGAGGAGCGGTACAGGACGGTCTTTGAAAATACCGGCACTGCTACTGCTATCATCGAGGCTGATTATACCATCTCCCTTGCAAATACCCGGTTTGAACAACTATCAGGTTTTCTGATATCTGAGTTGGAAGGAAAGAAAAATCTGAACGAATTTATTCGGACCACAGATCAAAAAACCATAACTGAACAACACCAGCTCCTCGATGAAAACAACAAAAAGACTGACTCCCAATATGAATGCCGGTTTGACTCAAAAAGAGGTACGGTTCATTCTGTCATTCTCACCATTAGAGGGATCCCTGATACAACAAGGAGTGTTGCATCCTTAATGGATATTACCGAAAGAATTCATGCAGAGGAAGCGTTGCAGAAGAGTGAAAAAAAATACCGGACCCTAATCGAGCTCGCACAGGAAGGTATCTGGGCACTCGATAAGGCATATACCACTACCTACGTGAACCCAAAACTTGCAGAAATGCTAGGATCTACACAGGAGGAGATGACGGGAAGGGAAATTTTCTCCTTTTTACCTGAGGGGTCCCACAGAAAAGAGTGTCTCACCTCTCTTCAACATATCCTGCAGGGGATACGTGCAGAACTCGAGTGTTCATTAAACAAAAAAAATGGAGAGATAATGTATGCTTCGCTCTCTGCCGGGCCTATCGAGGATGAAAATGGCCAGCTTATGGGAACACTTGCTGTCGTTATGGACATCACCGAGAAGAAAAAACTGCAGGAGAAAGAGAAGATGGCATTACGACAGATTGAAGAGAATGTGTACCAGATGGCTGTTTTAAATGATGAGATTCGAAACCCCCTTTGTATTATCAGCGTTTTATGTGAAGAAGATAATCCACCACATTACAAGGATATTATTGACCAGGTGAATAGAATTGATAATATCGTGAATGAGGTTGATAAGGGTTATGTGACATCGTTAAAGATTCGTGATTTTTTAAGAGAATATCATAATATTGTTATTGAGGATTTAGCAGGAGATAGAGGATAGCCATGCTAAAGCCCTCTTGCTTCTTTAGTGATTTTTAGCCGATTATCTGTTCCAACCTATCAATACTCTCCTATGCATTCATCTCATTCGCGTTATCTATCCCTCCGCATGTAACCATGATACCATGAATACACAAAATACAAAAATATAGAATGCTCTTTTCGTTGAATTATCAGAGGATGGAATTTTCCTGACTATTTTAAAGAAGAATCAGATAAATTCAGTCTGAATACAATATCCAACAGGGAGTGTCATTTTTGGCATCTAAACCGATTATTCAGCTCCCGTACCCGGTTCCAGTCATAATGAGCATTCTCCTGTGGCAGGAAGGAGAGCCATGTGCAGATGATCTCCCGATTCTGGAGCAAGAGGGCAATTAACTGGTTATGGCCCGGTG
>JAFGOM010000017.1 GCA_016926505.1 Methanospirillaceae archaeon | reverse complement strand
TTTCACCGGACACACTGTTCAACTTGAGCGGAACGAGTGTTCAATTTGAACGGACTCACTGCTCAGATCAGGTCGGAATATACAATCGGAAATCGAGATCGAAGAAATATTGTCTGTTCTGCTGCTCTAACAACTCACCCGATCTCAATTATCCACATTTGAACTGATTGAATAAACATATCAAAAGGAAGAGAAAATTGCAACTATCTCAACTGTTTCAGATCAAATAATGATATTTCTCTGATTCGTCAGAGATACGTTTGGAAATCAAAGAATTACATCCTTCCTCCTTCTCATCCCGGACGTGAAAAGGCATAAAAACGGGATTTAAGAGATCTCACTTTGACCTGAAATCTGTAACAAGGTAACCTCACTATCATTCTATTACACCCAGTCTATTCTGTCTCAAAGAGATAATCCGGCATCTATTTACCAAAAGACACTCCCCACTCCCGATACCATTATCCATCAACCCCTCCAAGTCTCACGTATGGTAAAGCAGACAGATGATCTCCTCACAACCAACCCAAAGACGGTGGTGATAACATACCTCATCCTTGTCTTGGCGTTTTCATCGATATTCTGGTACCTCATTGCAGTAAAACCTCAGTTCGCAATAGAGAGCGGTATTATCAGATACTCGATATTCCTTCTCATGTGGTGTCCCGGAGCCGCTGCTATCGTGACCCGTCTCGCTTTTCAGAGGAACCTGAAAGGAACCGGGTTTTTACCGGGAGAAATCAGGTGGTGGATTCTTGCAATGGTCATTCCGATTCTGCTCGGATTCGTGATGTTTGGCACCGCGTGGATAACCGGGATAGCACCATTATTATCTGACAATGCAGCTGCCATGCTCACGCTGCCGATGCTTTCAGCCCTCATCATCGGCCTGTGCAATAATATCATCTCGGCAACCGGTGAGGAGATCGGGTGGCGGGGACTCCTTGTGCCTGAACTCGGGAGATTTGCCACGTTTACCTGGGTCGCCCTCATCTCTGCATTCATCTGGTTCTGCTGGCACGTCCCGGTCATGCTCGTCGGAGGATACAGCGGTCCTGGCGGGCTTGCGTACTCAATGTTAGTATTCTTTTTCTCGATGATAGGCGTTTCAACCCTCTTTGCATGGATACGGCTCCGTTCCGGCAGCGTCTGGCCGGCGACCCTCCTCCATGGCTTTGATAATTACTTTGTCCAGGAGTTTTATCCTGCAATCACGGCAACGACTGAGGCAGGTGGAGCGATGCTCGGTGAGTTCGGCTGGTATATGGTGCTCATCAGTATCGTTATCGGGCTGCTCTTCTGGTATCTGAGGTACATGCTCCCGAAGATGCCCAGACCCGAGGGTGGATTGTAGGAGGCTGGTAAAAGAATGGTGCTAATAATAAATGCCCAATCATTTCAGAAAACACCCCATGTTTTTTCGTGTGGATTGTAAACGCCCATTGCTATTTGACCAGGGTATATAAAGAAACGCTCATTCAATTTTGACCACCCTATTTAAAGACAGATGTCGATCCCCCTCTATCAAAATGCAGGAGGGGTAAGAAGGTGAAAAAAATGATTGACATACAACAGATGGCGGCCCTATCCAACAAAAAACAGGGAGAATACATATCTCACATCAGAGAGGAGCAAGCCGGTTTTCAGCATACCGTAACATTACATCGGCAAAAAGGGCAATCCCAATTGCAGGGATAACCCCTGCAAGAATCCCGGGAGTATGAAACCTGACCAGTCCCTCAAGAACGATGGACCCCAGACCCCCGCTCCCGATAAATACCGTTATCACTGCAACAGCATTTGCTACGATCGATGAGAGCCGAAGCCCGGAGAATATTGGTCTGATACCGAGGGGAAATCTCACCCTGATAAGGATATTATTCCAGGTCATGCCGATGCTATCAGCCACTTCAATCAGGATCGGATCAGGAGAGGAAAGCCCGATTATGGTATTTCTGACCACAGGGAGAAGCGTCGCCACCACAATAACCACAAGAGCGGGCAGGAATCCAATGCCAAGAAACGGAACGATGAGCGCTACGATAGTAAAAGCCGGAATCGCCTGGAGCAGACTGGTGCTCATGATGAGAGAGACCTTTATCCACCGGCTTTTTAATGCAATAACACCGCTACCGATTCCGAGCACCGCTGAGATCAAAAATCCGCCATAGGCAAGAATGATGTGCTGGCCTATTGCGGTAAGGAGGGATGTCATGACCGGTCACCATATTTCAAAGAGAGAATTCTCTCTCCTCCTGCAGCGATTAAATCCATCAGAACCGCCAGGATCCCTATCCATATCCCTGCTACCAGGATTACCGTCATATTATTCCGGGTTATCCCTGCCTGAAGAACTGCTCCCAGTCCTCTGGCCCCGATAATCCCTCCGAGTGTAACGATCCCCATCGTGTATACCACTGCAGTTCTCATCCCGCAGGCAATCAGAGGGAGGGCAAGGGGGAGTCTGATACGCATGAGTATCTCTCTCTCAGTCATCCCAAGGGCAGTCCCGTTCTCAATGAGTTCAGGTCTTACCGATAAAAGACCGATACTGGTATTTCTCACGATGGGAAGGAGTGAGTAAAGAACAGCTGCGGTAATCGTTGGGACTGCTCCGATACCGGTTATCGGGATTAACAAAAGGAGAAGGGCAATATCTGGAATCATCTCGATGATATTGAGGGACTGTATCAGGATGCCTCCCCACCGGTGGCTGATTCCGGAAAAGATACCCAGAGAAAGGCCGAGGATAACTACAATGAGTAAAGCGGTAAAAAAGAGGGTCAGATGCACAAGAGTCTGATCGGTCATCTGATGCAGGATCCAGACATGATGTATCGCTGTTACCGGGAGATTCATGCAGATCCGCCCCCTGAAAGTAACCCGATCAGATCTTCGAGAAGAATAACCTGTACTGCATCAGACTCAGTAAGAACTGCTGCCCGGGCAGAGGATCGGGAGAACCGGGAGAGAGCCTCTAAAACCGTTGTCCCGGGAGCAAATCTGATAACCGGGCTCTCGCTGATTCCATTTCCATTCCCTTCCTGATCCAGCAGGAGAATCCGGAGCTTCTCATCGGGTAATGAGAGCACCGCTCCCCTGACCTCTTTATTCCTGACAGCATCCCGGATACGGATACTATTAGATAAATCTGTGCAATAAATGACATCACCGGCAGGCACTGCCAGCATACTCACCGGAACGGATCTCATTGTACAGAGACGGTCTCCTCCTGTCAGGACCGAGAGATACGGATCCTGCTGTGCAGTGATCAGCAGATCCTGTGGATTCCCGAGAAAATACAAAGTTCCTTCCTGTAAAACCGCAATCCGGTCACCGAGAAGCAATGCTTCATCAATATCATGGGTGACAAAGAGGATCGTCTTTCTGAGCTCTCTCTTTATTCTGATAAACTCCTCCTGCAACTGTCTGCGTAAGAGGGGGTCCAGTGCTCCGAACGGTTCATCCATGAGGAGCAGCGGGGGATCAGCAGCAAGTGCCCGTGCAAGTCCCACCCGCTGCTGTTGCCCTCCTGACAGTTCAGCTGGCCTCCGGTCACGGTACTGAACCGGCGAGAGACTGACAAGCTCGAGGAGTTCATCAATCCGGTTTTGGATATCGACACGGGTATATCCCCCGAGTTTGAGAGGGATGGATATATTTTCCTGCACAGACATATGGGGAAAGAGGCCTATCTGCTGAATGACATACCCGATGGATCGCCTGAGATAGATCGGATCCAGGGTTGAGATCGGGACCCCATTGATGAGAATCTGACCGGCATCCGGCTCTATAAGCCGGTTTATCATCCGGAGCGTGGTAGTCTTACCAGAACCACTCCCGCCAATCAGGGCAATGAGTTCCCCTCCCGAAACAGAAAAGGAGAGATCCCTGACGGCATTAGTCTTCAAAAACCACTTTGATACCCTGATAAGATCCAGAGATTCGACCCGGTGAAAAAGACCTGCTCCCTTACCCGGCGATCCCTTCATAAAATATTACAGAAGTCCCTGTTCAATCAGGAACTCATGTGCAATCTCTTCTGCATCCTTTTTGTCAAGATCAAAGGCCTTGTTTAACGAACGCATCGTCTCTGTATCGAGCATATCCTGCATCTTTGCAAGAGTACTCATGAATACGGTATCCTTCTCCCGAGACTTTGTAATAAGGATGATGCTGTCATAGGGAGCGAGAGCGGCCTTATCATCGTCAATAATCGTTAAATTGAAGAGATCTATCCGTGAATCGGTTGAACTGGCGGGCACGATATCAACCTGGGAATTTTTTATCGCTTCAAACATCAGGGTGGGCTCCATCGGTATGACCTCCTTAAATGAGTATTCATAAATCTTCTCCAGGTTCGGCAGCCCGTAGATCTCATCAAGGTGAAAGACGAGATCTGACCCAAGAACCAGATCCTTTGCATACGGAGCAAGATCGCTTAACGTCTTCACTTCATTTTCTGCAGCAAATGCATCACGCACCGCCATCTGGTAATCATTCCGAAAACCAACCGTACCTCCAAAGACAACTCCGTCAGCGATGACCATCTCTTCGACTTTTAAGGTGACAGAATCGGGATCGAGATTCGGGAAAGGTTCCTGATCCTCAAAGTATGTCGGAATAGCACTGGTATAGTCGGTATAGAGATCAATCTGGCCCTTTTTTACCCCCTGGTACAGCATGGCATTGTTCAGGCCTGAGTTTACCTCATACGAATATCCTTCTTTCTCAAGAAGCTGGCCCGCTATCTCGGCCAGAATATACTGCTCATTAAATGGCATTGCCCCGATAACAACGGTTTTACTGACTGTCTCTCCTGCAGCGGAACATGCCGGGATCACGAATCCGGCAAGCATGAGAAGAACGATAAACAACACAATACTTCTCTGAATGACCATGTCCATCAGGGGAGTATACGCTTTTTTATCAGATAAATGGGAATGGTATTACTCTCCCGTGATTTCACGATTATTTTCTCGCTCCTTACTCTGTTTCATATGCAGGAGGAAAACCAGTGTCATGCATTCCGAATCTATTCCATTATTGCCTCGGAAAAACTCATACGATACCAGATCCGGCATGCGACTTTCACAGGGAGTTTACAGATTTCACTATTGATAGGTACTCATATTCTCACCAGGGTTCCTTATGCACAGGTTTCCCAACATTTCCAGGAGTTGTACGCAAAGGACATATCATGGCGTGAGTACTCCTTTATGCTGAGTGGAAGTAATCACCCGTGTTTTATTATTCCCTCGTAAGAGCAGTATAATACGGGAAAAAATGCCACTAATACTGGTCTCTCTACTATCATGAATAAAACGATAATTACCGTAGTTGGAAAAGACACGGTTGGGATTATTGCCAGGGTCTGTACCTACCTTGCAGACAATCAGGTAAATATCGAGGATATATCACAGACTATCGTGCAGGGCTACTTCAACATGATGATGATCGCAGATATTGGAAGATCACAGAAGCCGTTTTCCGAGATGGTGACCGAGCTTGAGAATCTCGGTGAAGAGATCGGTGTTCGTATCAGGTGCATGCGTGAGGACATCTTCACGAAGATGCACCGTATCTGAGAGGTTTAAATGGTCAGTATCCTTGAGGTTCATGAGACGAACAAGATGATCGAGCAGGAAAAACTGGATGTCCGCACCATCACGCTCGGCATCAGCCTTCTTGACTGTGGTGACTCTAACCTTGATGCGTTGAGTCAGAATATTTATAAAAAAATTTTACGCCTTGCAAAAACCCTCGTTGCAACCGGAAAAGAGATCGAACTCGAGTATGGGATTCCAATCGTAAACACGAGAATATCGGTTACCCCGATAGCGCTCATCGCAGGAAGTGCCTGCCGGTCTGAAGGAGATTTCGTATCGATTGCCCGGACTCTGGATCTGGCTGCCCGTGATACCGGGGTTAATTTCATCGGCGGTTACTCAGCTCTTGTCTCAAAAGGGATGACCCCTGCCGATGAAACCCTCATCCGGTCAATCCCACTGGCCCTCTCCTCGACCGAAAGGGTCTGTTGCTCGGTCAACATCGGATCAACTAAGACCGGTATCAACATGGATGCCGTCCTGCTCATGGGAACCATCATCAAAGAGACCGCTTCTGCAACACGGGAGAATAACTCCCTTGGCTGTGCGAAACTGGTTGTATTCTGTAACGCTCCCGACGACAACCCGTTCATGGCAGGAGCATTCCATGGTGTCTCAGAGGCAGATGCCGTCATTAACGTAGGCGTCAGTGGTCCGGGAGTTATCAGGCATGCTCTTGAGGCTGTCAGGGGCGAGAACTTCGAGACCCTCTGTGAGACGGTCAAAAGGACCGCGTTTAAGGTCACCCGTGCAGGACAGCTGGTCGCACAGGTAGCATCGGAGCGGCTCGGGATCCCGTTCGGGATCGTGGATCTCTCACTTGCACCCACCCCGGTAGTTGGAGACAGTGTCGCCGGGATACTTGAGGAGATGGGACTTGAGTCGGTCGGAGCTCCCGGGACGACCGCAGCTCTTGCCCTTTTAAACGATCATGTCAAGAAAGGAGGGATCATGGCAAGCTCCTTTGTAGGCGGCCTCTCAGGGGCGTTCATCCCGGTAAGCGAGGACCAGGGAATGATCGATGCTGTCCTCCGTGGATCCCTGACGCTTGAAAAACTCGAGGCGATGACCTCTGTATCTTCGGTAGGTCTTGACATGATAGCAATTCCCGGGGACACACCTGCATCCACGATATCAGGAATCATCGCAGATGAGGCGGCGATTGGAATGATCAACCAGAAGACGACCGCTGTCCGTCTCATTCCGGTGATGGATAAGAATGTCGGCGAGATGGTGGAGTTCGGCGGTCTCCTGGGTCATGCTCCGGTCCAGCAGGTAAACACCTTCTGCTGCAGTGATTTTATCAGCCGCGGAGGCAGGATTCCTGCTCCAATACACAGTTTCAGAAATTAGAGGAGATATTTTCAGACATCCTTCTCTATTCAGAGTGATATGAATAAACCCGTTTCTTCATCAGTGATTTGTCGATATAATTTGGGAATATTTTTCCCGGATTAAACCCCTGATTCTATCATGGAGAACGAGGATATCGTCACTTTTTGCGGGCTCTGCTGTCTTGACTGCCACGGATATACCCAGAAGATACCGGATTTGGCACGCGACTTACGCAAAGAGTTGCGAAAGGTCAATTACGCAAAATTTGCCGATACATTATCGTCCCTCCCTTTTGCGAACGCTTTTTTAAAATACGAGGACTGCTATGAAGTTCTCGGACTGATGATGAAATTCCGGTGCAAAAAGGGGTGCAGAAACGGGGGGGGACCGCCGTCCTGCAAGATACGGGCGTGCTGCAGAGATAAAAATATCCAGGGATGCTGGGAATGCGACGAGTGTATGACCTGTGAAAAACTTGATTTCTTACAAGCAAATCACGGGGACGGACACCGGAAGAACCTGGCCGCCATACAGAAGAAGGGAATAGATGAATTTGTTAAGGGAAAACGATACTGGTAGGTATCCATTCCCCTATTCAAAAAACACCACCCTGCCATATCGGATCTGTCAGAAAAGGGGCACGGTAAGAACAGAGACGATCTCTCTCAACCTTTCCAATCCCCTGTACCGTTATGATGACACCTGATCGTAACACAGATAATCGTTCTTGTGACATCCTAAACGATCGGGGAAAAAATCCTTTGAGTTCATACAGGCCCTGCAGGACTCGCCTCATCTGCAGGTACAGCCACAAGAGTCTCTATCTCCATCCGGTCCAGTCTTTTTAGAACCATATCCATGGCTGTTTTTTCATTAGGGGCCTCGAACAGAACAACAGTATCATACCTCCCGAGTGTCCAGTAGATTCCAAGGTACCTGACTCCTTTATTCGTATCATCTTCGATATCCTTCAGGTTTCGGGAGACTACCTCCCGGTCCAGAGGTTTTTTGAATTTTGCCAGTGCTATAAAGAGCATTCTTTCTCCTCCCGTCTCCGGGACATGAACATTAGAACCAGTCGGTAATAATGGTTCAGAATGATGAAACCTAAATTATCTTCCCACCTGATAACGCGCATTTATTAACCGGTAAATTACCCCGTTCCTCACCTTATTACCCCATTCTTCACCCTAATCCTTGTATCCTTTCCCTCCAACAGGAAGAAAAAACCCGGCAGATCTGCTCATATAATCAACAGCAGACATTCCCGGGATCACCATCATCGAAAAACCAAATCGATCCATTCATACCATACAAAGGTGGATACCTGTTTGTTGATCCGCATGAAGCCTGATAAGATCCGGTTTAAAAAAAGCCATTTCTCCAGGATAAAAGGAATATTCCTTTTGTTCCTGCTGCTCCTGATTCTGATACAGGGGATCGATGCTTCAAAAAATACCACCTGGATCACCATTACCTGCAGGAGTGCCGATGACGAATCTGGTGACCTCTTCCTCCTGAATGGAACACTCTATTCCAGTCCGGGCATACCCCTTGCAGACAGAATTATCAGGTATACTGCAACATCCTCCGGTCCGGTCCGGTCAGGTAACGGTACTGTTATCACCACGAACACAGATCCCGAAGGAAATTACTTCTTTACCATACGATTAACCAGTACTGAACCGGTCCGGGTCATTTCATATGAGGGAGAGCCGGATCTCCTTCCTTCCTCTGTGATAGTTCCCTGTAAAGAGCCGCAACCTGTCCAAAAAACCCCACTAAACTACTCCGGTAAAAAGACCTCCGTCTCCCTTGAAAATGCGGTTCAAAAACCAGAGACAGGAGCGATTATGGCAGCAATCGAACCTGCCGGTGCTAATATTTACATCGATACCATCTGCTATGGTACAGCTCCGAAACTGATTGCCAATATCACTCCCGGGGCGCATGATGTCGTGTTTGTAAAATCCGGATATGCCAACCTGAGTATAGGAACGTATGTCACGGCAGGAAAGACCTCACAGATACAGTCAGCACTCAATCCTGCAGGAAGTATCTTTGGCAGAAGTGCCATGCCGATACCCACTCCCTTTCCGTTTAATGGTTCAGATAGTGAAACCTATATTCTTATCAGGAACGGAGATATCACTGAATACACCTTACAGAATGCGTCATGGATTACCAGTGCGCCATCGCATACACTGCCCGGAAGATATATGTCATCGCTTCTTTTCGGATCCAATGCGACCGGATTTGTTACCACGATCTCAGGTACCAGAGAGTCAATGAAACGATCGACAATTACCTTTGGAGAACCACATTCCTGAGATTTTTGAGAGATAAAAGCATACATTATTGATTAAATCCGGATAATCTCTTCATACATCTGCTCTCCGGATCCCGGGATATATTACGAGTCCCACATATAATTTCATTTTTTGAAATGCCATATAAATTCGAACTCAAATACATTTTTAATCGTTGAGATCAAAGTAAACTACTAATTAAGAAATGTGGGGTAAAATTACGTGAATATTCATAGAAACAGAGTTATTACCGGATGGATCCTTATCCTCTCTCTGGTATGTATCATGGCAGGACCGGCAAGTGGATCACCCGGGATGCCTGATCTGACCCCGACCGGTCTTGAGTTCACCCCGTCCTTTGGGGATATAAACTCACAAGTGCAGATATCTTCTTCAATAGTAAATAAAGGAGACGGGGGTGCTTCAGGTTTCTACGTCTATTATTATCTCTCAAAAGATCTCGGAATTGACCCGTCAGACACCTATCTCGGGTATAATTACATCTTCTCAGTCGGGCCTGGTGAAACTCTCATAAATAGGGCTGTCCTTACCATACCGGCGGAAGTTATCTTTGGATCGTATTATATCGGTGCAATCATCGATCCACCAGGCTGGGTTATTGAGAGTGATAAAACAGATAATACCGGGGTAAGTCCAGAGCCTTTCCTTGTGGGTTCAGGAATCCCGGTACAGACAGATACCATTGAACCATACCCGGCACCAACGCCAAAATGGGTATCTGAACCAACACCAGATACGATAAAAGAGCCGGTTCTTTTATCAGAAGGACCCGATATTGTTCTTGACAAGATGGGAGTTCCCGAACAGGTCAATGCCGGGGATATATTCAGGGTAAAAACACTCCTTTTAAACAGGGGGAATGAACCTGCTGGTGGATTCTATATCTCGTACTACCTGTCAGGCAGCAGACTAATTACCCCACAGGATCTCTACCTCGGATATTCCTTTATCGCCCCGTACTTCTCAATTCCCCCTGCATCCCAGTATGAGATTAATTATACTGCCCGGATACCTGCATCAGTGCAACCAGGTACCTATTATTTTGCCGCTGTTGCCGATGCAACCCATGTTTTTGGAACCGACAACCCTGATGATAATGTCGGGGGAGTACCGATAACAATTATTGAGACGGCACCTGCCGAGATTCCTGTAACCACAAAAGATGTAACCGGATCCCTGACTGTCAGCTCAATTCCCAATGGTGCCCGGATAACTCTTAATAAAGAACAATTCGGTCTTTCTCCCAGTACTATCGGGAGACTTGTCCCGGGTACCTATACCATACGACTGGAAAAGGCAGGTTACGAGCCATATGAGGGCTCTGTTGAGGTTGTAACCGGAAGGACTGTCATCCTGACCATCAGACTCACCAGGATAGAAACTGCGATTTCTCCGCAACCGGTTACCCCGAAACCAACACCGGTACCTGGGGCAATCATGATAGGATCAACACCCCTTGGAGCGATGGTATTTCTCGGTGAGAATGCCCTTGGGGTAACACCGTACACGATTACCGGTCTTTTGCCGGGTCAGTACCACATATCTCTCCGGGCAGCAGGGTATGATATCTGGGAAGAGAATGTTTCTGTCGAATCGTACAGGATATCCCAGGTAAACGCACCGTTAAAACCAGGAACCGCACAATTCGGACTGATTCCGGCAGATACAAACCTGACTGATACACAGACGGACATAACAGTGCCGACCGTCAGCCCAAAGCCAACACCGGGCTGTGAAAACGGTGTGGATCTGATCGTTTTGTCGGTTGACTCAGAAGAGAAACAGGTGAAACGTGACTCGATATTCCGGGCACGGGCGACTGTGGCAAATGCAGGAAATGTTGATGCCGGACCGTTCTTTGTTGCCTATTACCTCTCGAAAGATAACGTCACAGAGACAGAAGATGCATTCATCGGATCCCATTACTACTACCAGCTTGGTGCAGGAATCATCGGAAGTTATATCGATCGGATGACGGTTTCGGAAAAGATTGTTCCGGGAGAGTATTATCTTGGTGCAGTCGTTGATTATACCGGTCTTGCAAATGAATGCCAGGAAGATAACAATTCATTCACCAGTGATATCCCAATCGTTGTGATTTAAGAGGCAGTACTCATCATTCTGCCCTCATAATCACCCATTTTCTTTTCCGGGAATCATTCAGCACCGAAAATAATACTATTCATTGTGATGAGAAAGGCACTTTCAGAATACAGGACTCAGCCGGTTTTTATTCATTCATCATTGTTGCGCTTTTTCACTCCATGCCGGGAGATACCATATGGCATAAAAATATCTGGCATTCCCTGTAACCGGTATATTGGAGTGCAAAGGAAAGGCATCCTCATCCTAAAAACCAGAAAGAAAAGATATCTCTTCATTATCAAATCGGTTTTTTCTATCCCGGATTCCTTCCAATTCCAATTTAAATTATTTTTATCACAGTACCAGAGAAAGCGGAAAGAAGAAAATTCCGTTGTTTGTATTCTTTTCGTATTACGCGTTCGGCCACTGAAATTTATTCACACTCTATCCCCAAAGCAGGGTAATGCATCCGGGCACAAAGAGCCTTATCCATTATCGGATCTCAGATGATAAGAGGAGATGGACTTGTGCAGGTATCAATGAAACTTGAGATTCGTGATTCTCCAGGTCACCTGGTTGCAGCTCTCTTGCCAATCTCTGATATTGGCGGTAATATCAAGACGGTAATTCATGAACATAATCAGGAGAATACCAATGATTTCTTATCAGTGGAGGTTGTCATCGAGATACCACAGGAACGCCTTGAGAGTCTTATCAATCTCTTTAAAGAGAAGGGTATCCGCATCCAGAAAATAGGGCAGGACCGGTTTTCGTACCAGTTATCAGTAATAATTATCGGACACCTGGTGCACACCAACCTTGGGGATACCGTTGATCAGATCGACAGGACCGGGTACGCTGAGATAACCCATATGAATATGGCCATGCCGGCAATAAACGAGCGATCATCGGCACAGTTTGTGATCCGATCCGTGACCAGGGAAGATATGGACCATGCACTGCAGATCTTAAGGACCGTTGCACAGGAGAAGGGATTTTTACTCATTGAACCCCTGGAGGTGATGTAATGAGAATCGCAGTCCTTGGACTTGGTTCGGTAGGATACGGATTACTCTCATCTATCGTTGATAAACATCCAAACCTGACGATAACGGGAGTTGCTGATTCTAAAAGTGCCGGTATAAACCCAGATGGAATTGATATCACCTCCCTTCTTGCACAAAAAAAAGAGACCGGTATCTGTGGAGATCCATCACTCACAGCCCGGGATGTTGTTACTCATGCACCCTATGACCTTCTTGTTGAAGTAACCCCGACAGATGCAGGAACAGGTGAACCTGCCTATGGATACATAAAAGAAGCATTATCAAGGGGGGCCCATGTAGTAACCTCGAATAAAGGGCCGGTTGCCCTCTATTACAATGAACTGCACGAGCTTGCACAAAAAAACAACGTTTCGTTCCGGTACGAAGCAACCGTCGCCGGTGCAATTCCGATACTCCATGTCATGCAGCATGATCTATTAGGAAACACGATTACTGCATTATATGGTGTCCTAAACGGGACATGTAATTATATCCTGACACGGATGGCAGAAGAAGGACTCACGTATACCCAGGCTCTTGCCGAAGCCCGGGAACTCGGGTATGCCGAGGCAGATCCGACATATGATGTGAAAGGGATAGATGCCGGAATAAAACTGGTCATCCTTGCAAATACTATCTTTCAGAAGAATATCACGCTCAACGATGTTTCCATCACCGGCATTGATCTTCTCACTGATGATGCACTCAGGCTCGCTGAACATCAGGACTGCACTATCAGGCTGATAGGGGAGATCGTTCCCGGTACCGATCTCTTCCGGATATCACCCCGGATTATACCAAAGAACCATCCACTGGTGGTGAAAGGAACGCTGAATGCCATTACCATCTCGACAGATATGGCAGGGGACCTGACATTTATCGGAAAAGGAGCAGGATCGATTGAGACTGCCAGTGCCATCCTCGGGGATATTCTCTATATTTCACAAGGGAAATGCATGGATTAATTGAGAAGAGAAGGTATTTTCTCCAACTGATGCACCAGATGACCGTGGAGCACGGATCCTTTACGGTACAGGATCTCCAGAGGGTGGCATCAGTCCCCCGCAGTACCTCACAGGACTGGATATCACGTCTTTATCATGAAGAATGTATTATCCAGGTCTCTCCACCCCACGGTCGGATACCTGCCAGGTATGCACTCCGGAGTATCCTCCCCCGGACCGCATGCAGGCGTATCTTTACCTGTGTTGATAAAGACACCATTGAGATCTTTCACGAGTGTATGAGCAGTGCGTGCGCGGCTTTCTGTGCCTACCATCACCAGCTTGCACAAGGTCCGGTTCTCGGAATACAACGGGACGGGACAACCCTCAGGGAATGTGTGCAGACCGGGATTTACGACATTGATATCGGTCTTTTTCCCCTTCCCGCCGTTGGAATCACCGGGATCTGGATCGACGAAACAGATGTGGTACAGCGAATCCGATGTACCGGGGGGCCTGCCTATTCCCTTACCGAGATGATGGGCAGGGCAGAGGGAGTGAGGGAGATTTCCATTGAACAGAGGGGCAGTATCGTTGAAGGCACCATCAGAACCAGGAAACTTGTTCATCTCTGTATCGGTATCGATGACACCGACAGCAATACCGGTGGAGCTACCTTTGCCCTTGCCCTCGCACTTTTGCAGTATATCTGTTCTGTTCCCGGACACTATCCTATCGGGCATCATGTCGCGATGCTTTTTCCTGGCATACAACAAAAAACCGGCGGGAACTCCTGTAGCGGGATCGAGATTGCAGGAGAACCAGGTGAGATTGCAGATACAAAGAGAAAAATTATCAGGTTTGTCTCTGATGCTTCTCTCTCAGATTCGTGGGGAGTAGCGATTAAAACAGGATTTATCCTTTCAGATGAACTCAGGAATTATGGAAAGGCAGTCCGTCGCCGAGTTGTTGCAGAATCATATGCAAGAGAACTGGCAGCAAATGAGGATATATGCCTTCAGGGAGGGAGAGGTTGTATCGGTGCCCTTGGAGCGATTGCACTGTCAGACCTTGATCACACTACCCTGCTCAACCCTGCAATTGAGATATAGGGATGTCTTTTTGATCCGGTTGGTTCCATAGTATTTAATCCCGTACCGGATCAAAAGAGGTAAGGATGGTACCTATGTCAATCCAATTAAAACAAACAATCTGCCTCAGTCTGGCAATTCTTTTTGTCACTGTTGGTTGTATTATGACAGCAGGCTGTACCGGGACAGAACCAGCACCACTGTCTGATATAAAACAACAGGTGAGTATCGGTGTACCGGTTCCGGGAACTGATCCCTCCGGAGCTCAGGCCGGCGATAATGTAACGGTTGATTACGTCGGAAAACTGGATAGCGGTGATATTTTTGACACGTCCATCGGAAGAGGACCACTCGTTTTTAGTCTCGGTGACGGGACCATGATTCCCGGGTTTGAGAAGGCCATATACGGGATGAAGCAGAACGAGACAAAAACCTTTACCATTCCATTCGATGAGGCATATGGTCCGCGAATGGAGGAACTGGTCATCGAGGTCCCGATGGAGAAGATAGAACTGCCGGAAGGAGTCGAGATAAAACCAGGTGACAAGCTCTGGAACGGTTTCATGGAAGTGCAGGTCGTTGATATTGCCAACGGTAATGTTACGATTGACCAGAATCATTTCCTTGCCGGAAAAGACCTGACCTTTGAGATCGTCCTCACCGGACTAAAAAAGAGTGAGTGATATCTAAAATATTTTTATTTCTTCACTAGACGCTACCGCGTACTCTTTTTTGCTCCCGCTCGTATCGGCGGTTACCACCCCGATGATGTAATAAAAGCCGGTCTTTGTTTCAGACGGAATATAGGATCGGATCGGTATCGTTGCAGTCTCGCCAGGCGACCCAAAGAAATGCCTGCCGGATCCAAGGATGCTATCATCAGGACTCATCTCGGTATCAGTCGAGAGGTAGTACGTCATAACGACATGTTGCATGACCAGATCCTGGTTCGTGATAAACCCGTTTATGGTGACGGCATCACCGGCATGAAGGGTGGTCGGGGCAGCATTAAGAGAGAGTTGTATTCCCCTGTTTACCATCTCTGAAGGAATACCTCCAATCGATGCAGGGGGACTTGTTTTTGCAGAAACACTGACTGGTTTCCTGACCGATTCATTTGGCTCCAGGTACTGGTTCCGGTAGACCGGATCGGTAATGAGGGGGAGCTGTTCTTCTTTTCGGGAGATCTGCATCTGTTCAGAGGAGAAGAGATTATTATTCTCGTCTGTTTCCCGAACTTTCTGTTCCGAGTCTGTCTGCATCAGGATATAGTATGCCCCCGGAAGTATCATTTCCGGAATAAAACCTGAGTATGTAATGTAACTTCTGCAACCGGGGCAGAGTGAACGCGATATGGAGGATCCAATCAGAATATCATCGGCATCCATTCTTTTATCAGGGGAATAATAGAACGAGACAAGGAACGATTCAGTCGCCCGGTCTCCAAGATTCTCAAGTGAGCCCTCGATAGCGATAGGATCACCAATGATACCCGGGGTGACTGCCCGGAGCCCTGTTGCACTGATATCTGCAATTGGTTGAGCAAGGGAAGGCGGAGATACAGTTGTTTTTTCACGCACAACCTCTTCATCCCCTGTGATCTCTGATTGTGACCGCTTCTCTTCCGGTTCTGATCCAAAATCCTCAGTACCATCCATCAGACTTTTCGCATCATTGTCTGGCAGTACCGGATACAACATCGAGGAATCTGGTTTTAAAACTGGTATCGTCTGATTATCCTGCACGATACCGGTCTCTTCCGGTTCTGTTGAGAACAACTCCTGCATCCCTTGTGAAACACCAGATTCTATCAGGGTTTCCGGTGGTTTCTCTGCAAATAACCCGATCTTCTGAATATAGTCCTCAATACCGTTTTGGGTTATCTTAATCTTCCCTTCTGTTACTGCCTTGTTGTTTGTCTCATCACGTTCAAAGACGATACGTTGTGGATCAGCCACCATGATGACAGAATATAATCCATTGCTGATACCGGCAGGGATGTTAATGGTATGGGTTATGGTATACTGCTCCCCCGGCGGGAGAGGGGGCAGGGAGACCGAGCCGACAAAGGAGTCATTTTCATCAGGGTACTCATCTTTTGAGAGATAGAAATACACCTTACACGTATCGGTAGCCTTTGTTCCCGGGTTATCAATTGTTCCGGTAACCGGGATAGTATCATCAATAATACCATCATCACTGGTCTTTACACTGACGACATGAATATCAGAGAATAACAGATCCGGACCGGCAGAAGATTTACCATTAAAAACCCCGGAATCTTCCTGGTCACTCTCCTCAATCGGTGTAACAGCAGACAATTTAGGTTTTGTATCCCCGGAACCTGATTGCCGGAGGGGATTTTCATACTCCCCCTGTATAACTACCAGATGAGATTGATCCGGCGTTGTAAGCTCTTCCCTGATGGAGAGAAACGGGAGTTGGGCAGAGGTTCCGGAAAGGGGGAGATAATCAATATTTTCTGCATCAATGGCATAGGGATAATCCCCGATACCGTCTTTGTCTGCATCAGTCACGGTCGTATAAAACCCGGTTCCCGATGGATTGTCCCATGCATTGCCACCAAGAGTCTGACCTCCGATAACTGACCGGGCACTTTGTTTTGTTGTATTCCAGAAGTTTGTCTGCTTTTCAGGGATGATAACGTTGTACTGGTTGGCTAGATAATTATCAAAGAACGTATTTGCTGACGACTGGAAAACACCGATGCCGTATTTATTCCCGGTGATGATGTTGTTATGTATGATATTGTTTAAGGATTTATCCAGTCTGATACCGGCATCATCATTGCTGCTTATGGTACATCCGGTAACCGTGCTTTCCCTGACCTCATACAACCATATGCCATCTCCAAACTGCTGCACAAAAAGATCTTTGATGAGAATGTCCTGAAGAGGATTCTTACCGTTTACATACACCCCACAGGAGGCACGGTTATTGACACCGGTAACGGCATGACCACCTCCGTCAATCGTCACTCCTGATGACTGAATCTCAATAGCATACATCTTTCCACTGGAAAAGTCATTCTGAATCTGATAAACACCCGGTTCCTTGATGACTACCGGCCCTGTTACCGGGATATACTCATCTGCCTCCTCTTCCTCACCTAATGGAACCGAATCAGGTGTGGTGATATGATTATTATCAGTATTCTTCTCTGAAGTTCCTTTTATGGGATTAATTATCCCGACCATCCGGTATTTTCCGGGTTTGACGTTCATGGGCATCGGAAGGGAATTTGTCTGGGTTATCTCTTCGTTTCCCTTCATATGCATCCCCCCAATCTCACCGATATACAGGCCGGGATACGAATACTCATCTCCGGAAAGATAATAACTGATATAATACTGGGGAGCCGGACTGTCTCCGCTGTTGCGTATGGTGGCAGTAAACGAGAGGAGGTTACCGGCATACTCAGTATAGGGAATGAGTAAGGGAGCTCTTGAATCTGCCGTTACCTGGAGATCCACAAAGATAAGGTCAAATCCTGGTTCTGCAGCAAAACATGGTGTGATAAAAAGAAGAATGAACAAAAATGACACAGGATATCGAGATGAACCATTCATAGTATATCTTTATTATCCTTATTGGATTTGAAATCATCCACGAAAAAGATGGATATACACGTCTGTATCAGGGAAGTAACGATCCATGTTCTGACAAATGAATCAAAAAACCTATTTTAGAACAATGAGAGAACAAATATATTTTCTATATGATATATCATCATATCAGGCAAAAAAAGAACAATATTCCCAAGTATTCAGAATTTTCTCCCGAATCTGGAGAAAAAAGGTATTCCTATATTCTGTATTTAACGGACTTTTGTAATGCTGCCATAGGTGTCTTTCGCACCAATCGCTTTCAATGAACCATATGTGTCCTTAGCATTATATGCCTCTAACGAACCATACGTGTCCTTGGCATTCGTGGCCTCTAATGAACCATACGTGTCCTTGGCATTCGTGGCCTCTAA
>JAFGOM010000016.1 GCA_016926505.1 Methanospirillaceae archaeon | reverse complement strand
TTTCACCGGACACACTGTTCAACTTGAGCGGAACGAGTGTTCAATTTGAACGGACTCACTGCTCAGATCAGGTCGGAATATACAGTTGCACAAATACAATATGTCGATACAATAAGACAAATAAAACTGTGAATATTAGGCAGTTAGATCTCCTGATTTGCCAGAAAACAGTGAAATTTTGTTTGTTTCAGGATCTAACCTTGCGACAGAGTGAAGTGCCCATTTAAGTTGCGGGAAAAATATCCAAATATTTCGAAACAGGCTTATTTGAATAGGCTGTGAGTTTTTTATTGCAAAACGTCAGGATTCCTATCCCAAAAAAAGTTTTTTAATCTCTGCTTCATTGGATTCACGGATGAGAATAGAGTTGACACCCCTTTTTATTGCATGAACATGCATTCCTGCATCGTCGGTCAGAAGAGGAATATTTCTCATTGATGCCAGAGCGATAAAATAAGAATCAAATCCTGAACTACTTTGTTCTTCTGCAATACTCCAGGCAACAGAGAATAGTTCCTCTTCTCCAATCACGCAGCATGAAGAATATGTCCTTGCAGCAATCAATTGTGAGGTTTTTTTATCAGAAAACCTCCGGGATACTGCAGCTACTTCAACAACACAGACTTTTGGGATGTAAACAAAAATATGAGATTCTTCGATATGTTTTAAGATAAGGGAACATTTAAAGTGGGTATTCTTTTCTCTCTTATATATGTCTGAAGATAATGAAGGATTTGGGTCAAAAAAGCCCTTGATGATTACAGATGAATCAAGTACACAGCTATTCATAGTATTTTCTGGTTCTCATCTCATGGAAGACTAAGTCAATATCATGTGAGGCAGGAATACTCCCAAGTTCCTGTGAAAGGCTATAAAGCCCGGTCTCTATTGTTATCGTAATAATATCACCATCTTTAAAGGGAACAGGATCAAGAGGATGAATGGCATTACCCTCAACTTTTGCTCGAATCAACATATTTTGACCTTCTTTTATAATGTGTTGAATTTTTCCATGTTTTCATTTTTTCATGTAACACGGTAATTGTCTCTTATACCATATTAGGTTGTTTCACAATTTTTCGTTGTTGCCAGAGATTTTCTTGAATATATTTAAGTCTTTACTTCGTATTCACTGTTTAATTTCATCAGGGCAGTTCGCATATCAACCCGGTCCTTCGGTGATGAGGTATCCATCTGTCGTCTTTTGAGGTATCTGGGATAGGGGGTATCTTTTTTTTTCATATGGTGATAATATCACACCACCAGGGCTCTTTCTGAAGCATCCGGTAGTTGTGGCCCCACCCACCGTTGTCTACCTCAACAAGAGAGGTCCTGGTTCATAGATGAGATTCTCAGTTCCGGGAGGTGGCGGATTCTGCCTGGGTTTTTCCTGGTGTTCAATCAAATCGTCCGGCTCATCCTCTCCGGGGCCAGTCAGGGTGTTACTCCCGACGAGGATTGCATCCACTTTCCAGTGAAATGCGAGTTTATCGTGCCGGAACAGTACCTCCGGGTTTCTGATTATCCAGTCGATACGGCCATCAAGGCTTGCAAAATTGTAGAGGGTAATCTCTGGAAGTATCTATTCTCCTGTATGTCGGAATCTCTCTTTGAATTTCTTTTTCAGCATTGTTTTTAGGGAATGAAGGTTTTTTGTGATCCGGTCTTTGGCACAATCCTTTTGGTCTGAAAAAGGAGTGATGTTCATGAACTGATTGAGAATTATCCTGTGATTAATACGTTTTGTAATGACCGTTTCGGCACATGGTGAGCATCATTACCGTCACGCCAGTACGTCGTTTGGTTATCGTCCCCGACGGTATCGAGTATTACCTCTTCTGCCGGGTACCCGAAAGCCAGTACCAGGTGAATAGCATACTCTTTTGGAAGCGATAGCACGGATGAAAGTTCCTTTTTCCTGATGGATCCGATCATGCAACCCCCGAACCCTGCCTCTGCAGCGGCAAGCATCATGGTCTGTGCAGCAATGCCGATATCATACCCGATAAACTGGTTACAGGGTCCGTCTGTCGTTATCGTTACGTAGGCAACCGGCCTCTCTCCTGCTTTTGGTCCACCCCACTCGGGCAGGTCGAGCGCAAAACAGAGGCAGGGCCGGATCCGTGTGGTCAGTTCCGGATCGGTAGATACCAGGTACCGCAATGGCTGCCGGTTCCGGGCAGAAGGGCAGAACCGTGCGATATCAACAAGGCTGATGATGGTTTCCCTGTCTATCCGCCGCCCCTCATCAAACCGCCGGTAACTCCTGCTATGTTGTACCAGGTCATGAAAATTCATCATTATCATCATACTAAAGGCAGACAGATACAAAAGAGTTGGGGGATTAGATGTGTCTCTTCGTTCAGGAGAAACACGGATTTCCCTGATATTATTTATCCAACCGATTTTTTGACATGAATTCCTCTCTCTTTGTTTATCACAAAAGTCTGACAGGTAGATTTATTGCCACAGGTACTGACGTATCGATGATAGAAATGAAAATCAATTACACTTTCACCTTATTCTGTATTCCTATTCTACGAAAGGCTCTTGTAGCCGCCCTCCTTCTTTCCCTGTTCTGTGTATCCCTGCATGCCGCTTCTTCCAGTGGCGGGGGCAGACTGCTCGGACTCGACGCTCTCGAGATTATGGGAATTCTTTTTAATTACGAATCCGGTGACACGTATCGTGGCACGTACCAGGGACACGAGATCCTTTTTAACTCGAAATCCTTTGTCATACATGATACATCGACCGGGGAGGAGAAGAAGGTACAGCGATCAGATATTTTGTATCCGGAAGGGACTGGCTTATCCGGTTCTGAACTTATCTGGAACCGGGCAGGATCAGACTACCTCTACGAAGCGCTTAAGATCAACAACCCGTTTACCGGGAAAAAATCACATAATTCAGGGGAAGCAGGAGAACTGAACAACCGGGGAACGGACCTCTATAACGAGAAAAGATACGAGGAGGCTATTTTATCATTTGAGCAGGCCGTTGCTCTTGATCCTGCATATGCAAAGGCATGGAACAACATGGGTCTGGCATTAAACGCTCTCGGTCAGTTTGAAGAGGCAGAGCATGCCTATAATCAGGCGATAGTAATTGATTCTTCTGATGCAATTGCCTGGAGTAATCTCTGTCGGTTGCTATCAGATTTGGGACGGTATGATGAGGCGATGGATGCCTGCAACACATCTATCGGGATTAACGAGGGATCTGCAAAGACATGGAACAACATGGGGCTGGCATTGTATGGAAATCAAAGATACGAAGAGGCAGTTTTGGCCTTTGACAAGTCGCTTGGGTTAGATCCAGGGGATCATGCGGTACTCAGAAACAGAAATGCTGCAATTCTTGACGATAGTAAAGCCTCGGTGCAATTACGCGAATCTCGCGAACCGGGTGAGGTGACGGCAAAAGAGACCCCAAAACCTCTGGTAACACCCCGGGAAACCCCGGCCCCGAAAACGATCCCGGGTGAGAGTGAAGTTGTATGTGACTGCTCCTGTGATTCCTATGATTGCGCTTCGTTTAAATGCAGAGACAAGGCACAGCAGTGCTATGAATACTGTATTGCACAGGGGATGGGAGATGTTCACAACCTGGAAGGATCTGATAACGACGGGAAGGTATGTGAGAGCTGGCCTCCCTGCTGATAAAATCCTATATCCGCTCTTTTTTTCCTGTCTGGTTTGAATCCTGCAATTTCCAGCATCCGGTAGTACCCGCACTGCCCGGATGATACCGGGCCTTCTGCTGATAATGAAGGGACGAGAGATTACTATCCGATGATTGACACAGACACCGGACAGATGTTTTTGGTTTTATGAAGTCCTCACCTGCAAATTCTTGAAGGGCAGATTACTTTCTTTCTCATAACCCTGGCATTTTGCAAATTCTCTAGTATTCTAACGTCCCGGGCAGATGCTTTGGATACCCTGCTTGTAATATCCGGGTTTTTGTACCAGTACCCAACAATTGATACCTAAACAGTAGTATTTCATATGAGGGTACATAGGAAAAACTTTCATTATTCTTCTTCCTGTATTTAAAATCCTACCCATTTTTTCTGTAATTTTATAAATAAGGGCAAAATTTTTTTGCTTTTGAAATCTAGTTGACTCATTAGGGAAAGTATATATACTTTGAGATCTCGCCGCTCCGCGATATGGGCTCAAAGTTTGAAAAAATGTCCAATAATTCCCCATTTAAGGGAAAGGAAGGACACACAGTTGAAAGGGCTGTAGCAGTTATAAAAAAACATATTATTATCACACCATGTGGAACCTTTACACCTGATGAGATAATTACTACAACCATTGGAATGGCTTTGAATCGAGATTCTGCAACCTCATTCTGTAAAATTCCAGATCTTAGATCTCCATCAAGTTCAACATATCGTACTTGTGCTTACACGATAGATTATAACCAGCTAGTGTTGAACAATCCTTCGTTATTTG
>JAFGOM010000100.1 GCA_016926505.1 Methanospirillaceae archaeon | reverse complement strand
GACGGAGATAAGAAATTTTACATGATTTCTGTACAAATCGTTGATATTATCCTCACTGTAGAATCCACGGTCCATGACCAATTTTACCTTTGAATACCCTAGAATATTTAGATCTTCCAATAAATGGCGAACAGTTTTAGAATCAGGGATATTTCCGGCAAGTTTTCTGTAGTAGAAGGGAAGATTTGAATCCTCCCCAAAAACTAATGCAAGATTCAACTGAGGCAATCTGTCATGCTCTTTATTGAAGCCGAATTGTATTTGCTTTAACATTTCTGAGTAACTGGACAGGGTAGTTGTATCGTAGGCCCAGAATTCATGTTCGCACCGCCGTTTTCCCTGAAGAGAGAAGAACGTTTGTTTGTCTTCTTCGGTTATACTTGAAAATAAATCACTGGTTCGCTGGGAACTGAGATGTTTTCCGTATGGATGTCTATGAAGATTGCCCCATTTTTCGAACCGGTACAGGGGGGCACTTTCTTCGAGGATCAGATAGTATGCGATGGACAAGATCTGCTGATATGTATCAGGGAAACACTGTTTCAGATCCTTGGTGATACCAAGTTTCTCACCGATCGCATCTAACAGATATGTGGAACCAAAAAAGGATCTACTGGTTACCGATGCACATTTTGGGCCACGTTCTGCGGATAATTCCCCTTCTCGGTTCTTTCGGTTTCTCCCATCAGTCGGGACAATCTCTCCAGTTACCTTATCCACTCGTCCAATCAGGGTTCGCTTAGCACGCGATTGTTTCTTTTCCTTATCCCAGTGTGATATGGATTCATAGGCATACGTGATCCCGGAACGTTTGTCGGTTTGATAGACTATCGCCACCTTGATTATTCGTCCTCGTTATGTATATATATTGACACGTAACGATGATAAAGGTTTCGGCGGCCACGCTATTGAAGAACAGAAAATAAAAAGGCAATTTAAAGACATATCGTTATGTGTTTATGGGAATATAGGGTGATTCATTGATTCGATATGCTATCCGGTACTCAGTTTTTTATTTAGAAAAATGCCAGGAATGGATGCCTTTTAAGGGTTGTGACAATTCAAGGGCTCTATAGGGTTCATTGGAGATTACAATGGCTTCTTTTTTTATAATATTCTTGAGATTATCAGGAAATTTTTTGTAGAACTTCGAGTGCCGAGGGAGCCATAACAATGCTGTATGGTTTCCTCTTACCATTGTTCAATAGGGACTCCTTTTTCCTGATTGCACTCTTCGATTGACCGGTTCATGATAGGGCATGCTTCATTATCCAAAAGAATCTCAATCGTTTCAATCTCCTGCTCATTAAGAGACTTTAAAAGATATGCGAGACGCTTAAGATCAACAAGACTATGATTATCCTGATATTGAGATGCTATAGTCATATCCGTTACCATTACTGGTATCTCTTATGATATTTCTTTTTTGATTATCACAAAATTCGTATCGAAAATCTCCCAGGATCAGGTAACACTATCTGAATCTACGGTTCCTCATCTATTAGCATCAACACAGAGAAACCCGGCAGGGTGATGCTATCAGAAATCCGGTGAATACAATGATACGTGAGTCCGCTTACGAGTTATGAACATAGGTTTTTTCTTCCTGTAAACGGATAGGATTTCACGCTTTCTTTCAGACACCGAGATGTACGGAAGAAGATTGCAGGATCCCTGAACGATCATTCCCAACCAACCTCGTTCTATTATCGGGTGACGAACAAATGATACGATACACTACCACGGGTACATTACCTAGCATCTGGAAACAGGCAGGATACAGGGAGGGATAATCATGTACAGATTTCTGATTGTTATTGAGAAGGCTGAAACAAATTATGCTGCATACTCCCCGGATCTCCCCGGTTGTGTGGCAATAGGAAAGACTCGTGAAGAGGCAGAAGAACAGATGCATGAGGCGATCGCATTTCATATTGAAGGCATGAGAGAAGATGGTCTCCCGATTCCAAAGCCCTGTTCTTCCGCGTCATGAGTATTGGTATGACTGTTCCTGTCAGGATGCCAGGGAAACTCTGGATGAGGTAGCCCTGTATCTCTTGGATATCAATACGGCAGAGCCTGTTCACCGTTCATGCTGCTCGAACAATCGTGACGATGGTTAGGAAGAATTACAGGTTTATGCTATCGCAGATTTCTTCTTCCTTTCATTATGTCATACTGTCAGATCAGAAACCATAACGGATTATCGTGCACGATAACCCATTATCGTGGTATTCCTATGAGACCAGAAGAACTTCGGCCTGAAACAAAACGAAACCTCGATGGTGTAACGATTCATCCCAAGCAAACGAATGATGAGCTGATCGACCGGCTGGCAGATGCCGTGTATGATGATGAGGAACTCAGTGACAATGAACGGTTTATGATCAAAGAAAGTGAATCAAACATAAAAGAAGGGCGTATCCGAAGTATGCGTGAGATTATGAAGGATATGGGCGATGATGCATCACTCCTTTTTTTGGATGAATGATGGAGTATCAGGTCAAATGTACCTGCCGTGCTGAAGCGGCATTTGCATCATTACCTCGATTTTCGCGTATCCGTATTGCATTCGCACTTGATCAGTATGCGCACCATTCCGTTCATCATCATGATGTACGCAAAATGAAAGGATGTTTCGAAGATAAACCAGGATACCGGATCCGGATAGGGCAATACCAGGCAACATTTCGTATTATTCAGCTTAAATTGCTTATTTGTGTTGTTGCTGTGGGAAAAAAAGAGAATTATGACTATTAATTGTGAAAGGACAGGCTGCCAAAATATACGACCCGTGTGAAGTCTTAACTTAGGGGATGCGGGATGTGCCGTTCCGGATGGAACCTGGGTTCCCTGGATCTGATATTGGTATCGTTCCGAGGGTTACCCCGGAATAAAGAGAAGAACCAGGTGGCTCGATCTGATCTCAAGGGCAGCCTTGCGGCAATTGTAGAAGGAATAAACGGGGACCTGCAAAAAAGGGCTGCAGATCATATCAAAGAACATCATACCTTTGTAAACGATGGTTCCAGTCTGCCAGATGCGACTGATGTGATTTTGCCGCGGTATTTCAGTACGGGTAACGGATATCTGCAGACAGGATTGAAGAGATGACGTCTGTGGGCGTTCTTGGGACCGGTGTCAGATATGAATACCGTATTCAGTACCCAACAATTGACACCTAAACAGTAGTATTTCATGTGAGGGTACATAGGAAAAACTTTCATTATTCTTCTTCCTGTAT
>JAFGOM010000015.1 GCA_016926505.1 Methanospirillaceae archaeon | reverse complement strand
CTATGAGAATAACTGTGAGTAGGAATTGGTTTGTTCGAACCATAAAAAAAACTAATCTTAATAGTTTATATAACTTCTTAATTTGCTGTATTGTTTCGGTAAATTTAGAGTCATTAATGTGTTTACAAGGGATCCCAGGATGGAGTTGAGCTGTAATGTCCCTGAAATGGAAGACTATTTTTATCGGTGTCTCAATTTAATCGATGCAGAGGTGTGTTAATAATAAATAATTCGTGCAAGTTAATTGGAATGCGTAAAAAATGATATTACGTTAGATTTAAGCTGGAAAAAAATCAAGAGAATTATCACCAGGCATTTTTTTAAGATTCGTGTGGTTAAATTGCCAGAATAGTGCGGGATTTTAATATTAGTGGATACTATCGTCCTATTGAGTCAAAGGGTCCGGAATGTGTGTGATAAGTTTTTTTTTCGCATTACCACCTGTTGGGACGTATTCATAAAAAGGAAGGTTAGTTCCCCTTCCCGTCCGTGCCATACTGAACGAGGATATCCCGGAGTTCCTCTATCCCGCTTACAAAAGGTGAATCTGTCGTAAGAAGGGGGCGGACATCGGGCTCATACCCGATGAGATCCTCTTCGTACGGCAGGAAGACTCTTCCGGTGAACAGATGATACGTCTCGCCGAGAAGAGACCTGACCCGCTCTGCATCCTGCTCAGACCTGACCCGGTTAACCACCAGATGAAGATGCCGAATATGCAGGTCAGATGCAAGCCTGGCTGCATGTTTTACAACCTGTACCGCGTTAAAAGTCGGATCAGTGACAAGTACCGCCTGATGAAACCCCTCTGCAAGTGCCCTTCCGAAGTGTTCAACACCTGCCTGAGTATCCATAAGAATCACTTCGCCCCGATGAAGCGTAATGTAGCGCATCACCGCGTGAAGGAGCGTATTTTCCGGGCAGAGACAGCCTGCAGCAGCCTGGACAACGGTTCCCATGACAAGAATATTCACCCCGCCCGGCCCCTGTATGCCGAATCGCCTGACAACATCTGATACATCAGGGTTGAGGGTAAGCATCAGACCCCATCCCGTTCCTGGCCGTGCCCCGGTCTTCTCCTCTACATACAGAAAATTCTTTGCAAGCGGAGTTAACCGGTCTGCATCACGAACCGGTACGCCGATTGCATAGGGCAGGTTCATCTGGGGATCCCCGTCAATCGCAAGAGTAGTACATCCCTCCTTTGCAAACAGGTGAGAGAGAATCGCAGTAAGCGTTGTTTTTCCCACTCCGCCTTTCCCGGTGATGACAACCCGGAACCCGTTGTCTGTTCCCCCACCGGTTTTCTTCTCAATCTCGTATGCTGCATCAAACAGCCTGGTTGCACGATCACCGGATTCAGTCATGTCTTTCTGATTCTCCTCGTATCGCACCGGTAACCTAGCGGGTTACCTGTTTTCTCCGGCAGGCAGGACAGAGTTCCTGCAGTTCTTCTGCCATCACGGGATCTATCCGGGATCTGGCATATTCCATGACCGGCTTTGGCCCGATGTAGCCCCCACATCCGGCACACCTAATCATCTCAACGGGTGTTCCTGACCATGATCTCATGATCCGCTTCTCCCCGGTATCCTCGATCCCGATTGCATGGGTCGGGCAGACCGCAGCACAGGTCCCGCACCCCATACAGGCAGGATTCTCCTCCAAAAAGGGAGTACTGACGATGGTGTACGGGCCCCGGTTGACAAAACCAATGGCTCCTGCACCCATGATCTCGTTGCAGACACGAACACACAGGCCACAGAGAACACACCTGCCAAGAAGCGGATCACCGGTGACAATTTTCTTTAAAAACCGTGTCTTTGTCACGCCGTACCGTATCGCCATCGCCTTTATCACGTCAGAATGGGGAGCCTCTGCCAGATAGAGTTCAAGAAGGATCTTCCGGTGCCTGATAACATCCGGGGTGTCGGTCAGTATCTCAAGACCACGATGCACTCGTACCGTGCAGGCGGTAGTCATCTCGGTCTTTCCACAGGTGACGACCTCTACCATGCAGAGCCGGCAGGCACCGTACGGAGAAAGAGACGATTCATAACAGAGATGGGGGATATCGATCTTCTCCCGTCGTGCAACCTCAAGAAGGATCTCTCCTTCAACTGCCTGGTACTGGTTCTTGTTGATGGTTATGGTTACGGTATGTCCGGTAGTATCCATCATCTCCCTCCGTCTGGTAAATCCTGAACAATTAATGCATCGTACTCTTCCCTGAAGTACTTCAGGGTTGTCTGGACCGGATTTGTCGCAGTCTGGCCAAGACCACAGAGTGATGTTGCCTGAATGGTATCAGCGAGGGTCTCAAGAAGAGTGATATCCTCAACTCCTGCTTTCCCGGCGAGTATCCTGTTGAGGATGAGGAGGGTATGCTTTAATCCCTCACGACAGGGGAGACACTTCCCGCAGGACTCACTTGCAGCAAAGTTGATGAAATACCTGGCAATATCAACCATGTCAGTATCTTCGTCCATTACGACAAGCCCGCCTGAGCCCATCATCGAACCCATCGTAAGCAGACTCTCAAAATCCACCCCGGTATTAAAAAAACGCTCCGGGATACATCCGCCCGAGGGGCCGCCGGTCTGCACGGCCTTAACCCGTTTGCCTCCGGCTCCTCCTCCCCCGATATCATAGATGATCCGGTGAAGCGAAGTGCCGAGCGGTACCTCAATCATCCCGGGATTATCAACCTTTCCGACGAGAGAGAATACCTTGGTCCCGGAATTACCCCTGACTCCAGTCCCGCTGTACCACTCTGCCCCTTTTGCCATGATGACCGGAACATTGCACCAGGTCTCGACGTTGTTTAAGTCAGTCGGTCTGCCCCAAACTCCTGAATCGGTCAGCCTCGGGGGCCGTGGGTGGGGCCTGCCGATCTTTCCCTCAATGGACGCAACAAGAGCGGTTGACTCCCCGCAGACAAAGGCCCCTGCACCGATTGCGATTTTGATATCAAAAGAGAAATCTGTCCCGAATATCTCTTTCCCTAACAGACCGTAACTTTTGGCCTCTCTGATTGCATGACGTAACCTCTCAATGGCAAGCGGGTACTCAGCCCTGATATAAATAAGCCCTTCGGAGATTCCCATAGCGTACGCACCGATTAACATCCCCTCAATAAGCATATGGGGATCGCTCTCCATCTCGTTGCGGTTCATGTATGCACCGGGATCACCCTCGTCAGCGTTACAGACGATAAACTTCTCAGATCCCGGGGCTTTTTTGGTGATCTCCCACTTCAGACCGGTAGGAAACCCGGCACCTCCCCTGCCACGAAGCCCGGATCGTTTAACCTCGTCAATGACCGAGTCAGGATCCCGTCCGGTCAGCACAGAGAATGCAGTCGAATAACCCCCTGCCGCAATATACTCAGTAATATCTTCTGGATTGATAAAACCGGCATCACGAAGGATAATCTTGTGCTGATTCGAGAAGAAAGGGATCTCATGATAATCGGGGATCGTCTCAAATCCTTCTCCGTACTGTATCATCCCGGTGATATGATCCCACTCCTTTACCCGGCACAATGCAAGGTTTTTTGGGATATCTTCCTGTAAAACTCCCTTTATCACGTCTTCTGCCGTATCAGAAGTCACATGATGAAGCAGGACGAGTGGCTTATGCGGTATCGTTACAGAAACGATCGGTTCCTGTCTGCAAAAGCCGATACAGCCGGATTTCGTAAGTTCGATATCATAACCGCCCTCCCTGATGATCGAACCAAGCCGGTCATACAGCTCATTCCCGCCGGCGGCAATACCACAGGTGGCAAGACCGACAGCAATTCTCGGCCGATCCGGCTGTATCTTGAAAAGACCGATCTTCCTGACAGCATCGAGATCCTCTGGTGACGCTATTCTCATGGATGCCACCCGTATCCTGCAAGAATTTCAGGAATCTTCTCAGGGGTAACGTAGCCGTACAGATTCCCGTCTATCTGTATGACCGGGGACATGCTGCATGCACCAAAGCAGCGGGCAATGACCACGGTAAACTGATTGTCGGCTGTCGTTGCAAAATACTTCCCGCTCTCCTCTTCCCCCTTTATTCCGAGGAGATCCTCAAGAGTTGCAAGAATGGTACGGGCTCCTTTTACATGACAGGGAGTCCCCATACAGAGGGTGATAATATGTCTGCCCACCGGCTGCAGGGAAAAGAACGAGTAGAACGTTACCAGCCCGTACAGCCGGGAGACCGGCACCTCAATCTTTTCTGCCAGCAGCCGCAGGAGGTCTTTTTCGATATATCCCTCACTCACCTGGATATCCCGGAGTATTCCCAGTATTCTGCCTGATGGGTAGTCATACCGGGAAATAATCTCATCGAGTCTCTTTTCATCCATGATAGCATCCAAAAAAAGAGGATATATCCTGGATCAGATCTTCAACGCCGTTCTCTTCCGCTCGATCTCAGCCTCCAGCAGGTCTGCTGCCTTTACCGGGTCGGGCTCAACCGCAAACGATGAATTTGTTATCCCCTTCACTCCATCTGCCAGGAGAGTGAGAACATTTTGGCTTCCAAAGATCTTGGGCGGGATGCCAAGGACCGTATATACCCCGGATGCAACAAAGTACGTCCCGATTGATATCGCTTTTTGTGAGTACCACTCAGGTGCTGCCCCGCCGATGGGCAGATCCCCGATCCCGACACCCAGCTCATTGGCAATCTTTGCAGCCATCACAAGGATCCGGGAGTTGTCAACACAGGATCCCATGTGCAGGACCGGCGGGATACCAAGCAGGTTGCAGACCCCTTTGAGTCCCTCTCCTGCCTGATCTGCTGCTTCGGGAAGGAGGAGCCCGGCCTTTCCGCATGCGATTGCTGCACAACCGGTCTCAACGACAAGGATGTTTCTTTTAATCAGCTCCTGTGCGAGGGTGACGTGTCCATAGTCATGCCTGATTTTTGGGTTATTGCATCCGACAACTCCGACCGCTCCCCTGATGGACCCGGCAACAATCGCATCAATGAGCGGCTTGTATGTCCCGCCGAGAGCTGAACAGATGGCTTCTTCTGAAAAACCGGCCATCAGTTTCATGGGTTTTCCCGGGATCCGGACCCGGTTGGGATCCCGGTCAGGATAGGCGTCTATCGCACGTTTGATGATCTCTTTTGCCGTCGCCAATGCAGTCTTTGGATGAAACTCCATGTATTCTGCTCCCGGTATCTTTGCCTTCCGGCTCGTGGTGATTACCCGGGTATGGTAACATGCGGCCGTTGCCGGTATCGACGGATAAATACACTGGTAATCAACAATCATCGCTTCTACAGCACCGGTTGCAATTGCCAGCTCCTGATCTAACACGTTTCCGGCGATCGGAACCCCGCTTCTCATGAGAAGTTCGTTGCCGGTACAGCACATCCCGACAAGATTTATCCCCTTTGCGCCTTTCTTCTCAGCATACTGTTTCATCCCGGGATCCTCTGCTGCTGCAACAATCATCTCTGACAGGAGCGGATTGTGTCCGTGGAGCACCACGTTTACCTTGTCTGTGGAGAGTGTTCCCAAGTTTACCTCTGATGAGAGGGGTTTTGGTGTCCCGAAGAGGATGTCTGAACACTCGGTTGCGATCATCGATCCGCCCCACCCGTCACCAAGGGCGGTTCTCATCGCATGGAGCAGGATATTGACATAATCTGCATCCACTCCCATGTGAATCCGGTGCATCGCCTCGACTATCTCCCGGTCAATTCCCCGCGGAACAATGCCGGTCTTCTCCCAGATCGCCCGGGTCGGTTCCGGAGCCCGGTCAGATAACTGGAGATGGTTCTTGATACACCCGTACTCCTCAAGCATCCCGTTTGCAAGATCCTCTGCAATCGCTTCGTTACTCCGTCCTGAAACAGGAATACCGTACTCGGCAGCAAGCCGCTGTAACTTCTTTCCATCGGTTATCCGGTATCCTTCTGCCTGACCACGGGCGGTCTCCCTCATGACCTCGACGACCTCCCGCCCATGATCTGAATGGGCTGATGCCCCGACGCAGAGATCATCGAGCAGGTTCCTGGCAACGATGGTATCAACATCTGCTCCACACACTCCCCGTTTTGCCTTCTCACCAAAGGGATCGATTCTGCAGGGGCCCATGGCACAGTTGTTGCAGCAGACACCCAGCTGCCCGAACCCGCACTGCGGCTGCTGGGATGAAAGCCGGTCCCATGCGGTTTCTATTCCATCCTGTATTGTGACAAGATTCATCTCCTGGTCTGTCCGGTCAAGAGATCGCTTCTCTGCTTCCATTCTCATTGTTTTTGGATCACACATAAGTCACTCCTCCATTTTAATAGAAAATTCAAAGAAAAACCGGCATTTACAGGCCGGCAACAGTCTCCATTATCTTCCGGTATGCACTGACGTTTTCCGGAACCGCCGGGAGGCTAATCTCTGCACCCCGGGATCCGATTAGCCGTGCTGTGAAATCTATCCGGCTTGTTCGGATGAGATCATCGGCATCACCAAAGATCAGGGCCCCGGTCTTGCATGCCTCTGCACATGCAGGAATGCTCCCTTCTCTCTGGCGTCTGATGCAGTCATCACATTTTGTGTTGACCTCCCGGTTGGTATCTAACTCGTGAACCTGCGAAAAGCTGATAATCCCGAACGGACAGGCCATAGCACAGACCGCACACTGTATGCACTTCTCATAGGCAACCAGTACCGATCCGGTCTCTTCGTCGCGGTACAACGCTCCTGTCGGGCAGACCTGCATGCACGGAGCCGGATCACAGTGTCTGCACCGGTTCGGAAATGTCTGGTACGCATCATCGCTCTCGACATAAATGCGCGGATACGATACCTTCTTTTCCTGAATTGCTGATAACAGGTTCCTGCCAAGAGAATGTTCGATGGCACAGGCAACCTCACAGTGCCGACATCCTACGCAGCGTTCCTGTCTCACAAAGACAGTTTTCATCTGTTTTACCCCTGTTTTACATAGAAAAAAAATTCAAATTTCAATACGGTCAGAATATTTCTATGACAAAAAGAGAATCTCTCCCTCCTGTATTTAAAAGATACGTAACCCCACAATAACAAACAGATGTAATTCACGTGATTTTGAGTGCCGGAGAACCGGCAGGATTGGTAAAAGAGGATACCTGACACATACCTGACTGTGATGAGATACGGGTACTATAGCGGTCTGTATAAATATTTCGGGTAGCGGGAAAGAGAAAAATGGGTTTTCATGAAGCAGGGAAGGATGTATCCTCTCCCAAAAGAGTCTGAAATTTCTGAGACAGGTACGGCGTGATATTCCTTCCCCTCTTCCCGGGTCTTTTTGTTTGACAATGTTCAATACGGCTGATGCCGGCAGCAATGGACGTGATTCCAATACCTTTAAGGGCGTGAGGGTTGAATGAAGTCATATGAGAGTATCATCTCTTCTCCTGATTATTGCAATCCTGCTGGCCGGATCTGTTGTTACTCTGACTGCTGATGTGACCGGAGAGCCACCAAATCTTATCGGCGAATGGAAGGCAGTGTACCTTGAGACCGATTCAAAGGATCTCGGGTACGAAGTGAACGAAACCCCTGTCCGAACCGTATTTATCGAGACGCAGAACGGAAGGATCATCGAGGGATATAAGGATTATGTCTGGACAGAAGGGGCTTTCTCCCGGCGGTTACAGGAGCAGTTCCTGGGAATTATTGCCGATGACAATAAGACACTATATCTGAACGACTACTCAAGTGGAATCGCATTTGGAGAAATAACCGGACCGGATACGATAACCGTGTATTACCTGCATCAGTTCACGGTAACCGGAAAGAAAGATCCGGCCGTTGCCGTTGCCGACTATGTCAGGGTGTCGTGATTAAAAAAGAGAACCGGCATACTCAGTTTCTTTGCAGGAAGCAGGGGAACCCTTAAACATTGTATTTTTCCTTCCCTTTCGCGCAGAACCGGTTTTACAACCAAAACAGAGATTGGTTGTAAAAATCGCAAAAAGATGTTGACCCCCTCTCATTATCTATCGATGCCAGATGTTTTCAGATACCCTTCCCGGTTCATCGTGGCGATTCTGTCTTCCTCACTCTGATATAATGAATCATTGTCGGTATTCCCATTGTCATCATCCTCAAGAACAATGAGCGTAATCGTGACCGGGTCTCCGAAGGGGATTATCAGATAGAATCCATCTGCGTTTTGTATCCGTATTCCTGTCTGATAGGTATAGGTATATGTTCCGGGAGTATCAGGTGCCTGAATCGTACACAGAATATTTCCCATTCTTCCTGCAGGAATCATCTCATTGCTGCCAGTCTGGGTTTCCGGAGTATTCATCCGGCCTGTAGGCGTAGAACCAGCAGGGACGATCACAACTCCTTTCAGCCAGGGTGTTTTACCGGAATTGGTGATCGTGACTGCTGTCAGAACAGCCTTTCCTGGTCTGGCATACCGGGTATTCCCGTCAGGACAGGTCATCTCTGCACTCAGCCATGGAACCGGTGCCGGGGTGGGTTTTGGCAGAAAATATCCATAGAATTCATGAGGATCTACCGTTCCTGAGGGATAACCGGATTTATAAGAGGGTCCGGGAGCGGGTATAGGCCCGGGCATTGGTCCGGTTGCAGCGAGAACAGGGATGATAATTGCCAGGATCAAAAGCGATGGTTCCCAAAAGAGCCATGGAAACAAAAAAAATCCCCCGTTTTCGCAGCGATACCTGCAGACTGATGCAGACAGAATCAGACTGATTTTATCTTTTCAGTTGAAATAAATACGTGATGGGAAATTTCTATTGTCTGGTTGCAGGCCTGCTGGTTTTCGTGGCAGTGTTACTGATGCCACAACCACTCTTTCACACCTGGGAGATACAGGCAACCACGGCAGTAACCCTGCTGATGATAATCTGGTGGATAACAGAAGCCGTTCCAATCCCGGTCACTGCATGCATCCCCCTCGTCGGGTTTCCGCTGCTCGGAGTGCTGACACCGGCCCAGGCTTGTGCACCCTATGCAGACAAGACGATCTTCCTCTTCTTTGGAGGGTTTATCATTGCTGCATCAATGCAGCGCTGGAACCTGCACCGGAGAATCGCTCTTCTGATTATATCACGGACCGGAACGAACCCGAGGCACATTATCCTCGGGTTTATGATTGCTACTGCATTTCTTTCCTTATGGATCTCAAACACGGCAACTGCCATGATGATGATCCCCATCGCCGTTGCAATCATCGGGAGTATGGGAATCAGGGTAAATCCCGATGACAGGGGAGCAGACGTTCCCGGGTTAGCTAAAGCGCTGGTCATCGCGGTTGCATATGCTGCGTCCATCGGAGGAATCGGGACCATCATCGGCTCTCCTCCAAACGGCATTTTTATTGCCCAGATGGAGACTCTTTTTCCTTTATCGCCATCCATCGGTTTTGTTGACTGGATGAGCTTTGGAATTCCCCTTGTTGTCGTGTTTATTCCCCTCACCTGGCTCTGGCTGGTGTACGGGCCGTACCGCCGCCTGCCAGCCAGTCTTCCCCAGAGCAGAACTATTATCTCAGAGGAACTGAAAAAACTGGGACATATCTCCACAGGGGAACGGTGGACGCTTTTTGTCTTTGTGATGACTGCTTTCCTGTGGATATTTTCAGACACCAAGGAGATCGGATCTCTCATTATCCCTGGTATTGATATCCTGATCCCGGGAATTGATGACTCTTCCATTGCCATGTTTGGTGCGATACTTCTCTTTATCCTGCCGGTAAATCTCAAAAAACACGAATATACTATGGACTGGAAATCGGTTCTGAAAATACCGTGGGGAGTACTCATCCTGTTTGGTGGCGGAATATGCCTCTCACAGGCGTTTATCGCATCGGGTCTTGCAGACCTGCTGGTTATGCACCTTACTTCCTTAAGTATTCTTGAGTTATTGTTCCTCATTATCCTTGTAGCACTCTTAGTCTCTTTCCTTACCGAAGTAACCTCTAACACGGCCATTGCATCAGTAATGATGCCTATTCTGGCTGTTGCTTCAGTAAGCATGATGATAAATCCGATAATCCTCATGCTGACCGCGACACTCACCTCATCACTCGCTTTCATGCTCCCGGTTGCAACTCCTCCCAATGCAGTCGCATACGGGACCGGCTACCTGACGATCAGGGACATGATACAGACCGGATTTATCCTGAATGTACTGGGTGTATTCCTTGTGACCCTCTTTATGTACACCATCATTCTCTGGGCTTTGGGAATATCCTTTGATCTCCCTGCCTGGGCTCTCCCCCCGTAAGATTCGGGCAGATGATCTCCTGTAAATGAAACGCAACCGTAAGATGAGATCCTCCTAAAACAGATTTTCCGATGGAAACCTGATACCCTCCGGGATCCTGATTGAAAATGACTCCCTGGTTTGAGAGGAACCGGATAAAGACAGCCCACAAACCCGGATCTGACTGGTTTTTCCTTCCCTCCTCACTATTTAAGTTTTTATTGTTGGAAAAATACCGATGAAACAGGCCTTTCTCCTGCCATTCTTTCTTCCCTCTGTTTTTTCATGATGTGATTTTTTTAAACCAAAAGACCGTAAATCAAAAGAAGCGACGATTTGTTTTCCCTCTGCCATGAAACGATAAACCAGTATCTGTTCCTCTTTTCCCTTCCACAAAGGATTTATGAATCATTCCATTTCCCGGCAAAATGAAAGAACTGAAATTGATATATAGTACAAATGGGAGATCCTGTACGGTTCTCCTGCATGGAGTGAATTTTATGGTAAAAATAAATCCCTTTCTCATTGGTTTTGTAATTCTTTTGTTCTGCCTCGTTCCTTGTGTCATGGCCGGACTGCCGAAAGACCGGGTAGCATCCCTCTCTGCTGCCAAAGACATCACCGTCCCGGTTGTCTGTAATCAACCCTATACCCTGTGTGACACGGCATACTGTGTTCCTTCGCAGTCTGATCCAAAAACGGTGCTCTGTTCCTGTTTCATGATAGACGGGGTATCATTGGGAGGGAATAGCTGTTCTGTCCTGGCCCCGGTTGGCATGTATGTAAATGAAGACGGTGAATGGATGATTAAAGCAGGATATCCGGTTGGCCAGATCACATCAACGTATTCGTTTTATCAGGCAGCACCGATACCGGGAAGAGAGATTGATCCCAACACGACCGCATCAGATTATACCGGAACGATCTATCTGAAACATTGTACAAACGGTGACTGGGCAGACTGCTGGAATAAGCCCTGCTCTGTTCTCCCGAAAGATATCACGGCAGATATCAATACCGACAGAGAAGCTGCAGATTATGCCGTGTGTGACTGCGGGCTTGTCACTAACTCACCGGAATGGTATATCGCAGTATATGGTACAGAACAATGTACAGATGAGAACCTCTGTTCTGATTACATCATTTCAGGGTCTCCTGCCGGGACTATGGATGCGGGGATTGCACTATTAAAGAAATATCTCCTGGAACATCCGGACGCAGATCCGGCCCAGCAGTATGCCATGGGCTATTGTGAGGAGTGTACAGAAGGGGAATAAGAGACCTGTATTCCTGATGCACGGTTTTTGTCTTTTAAACCGGCTTGTAGCATCAGAAATCTGAATTTTTTTCGCTGCGATATCTCTGTCGTGGTTCTCTAACCTGACTTTTTCGAGTTACCGTGAGGATATGGGGCGATTTAATTCCTTTTACAGGACTGATACTATTCTTCAGGGTTTCGAAAACGAACCTGTGAACAATCAAATTCCTCGGGATCATACGGTCCGTTACACCAGCTCATCATCTCCTCATACATCTCGTGATCCGGATCGGCCATGACAGAGAGGAGTTCTTCATACCCGTCTATTCCCCCGACATCTTCTGGCGGACAACGGCGTTTACCCTTGATACAACGTGGATACGAGATCCCTTCCTCTTTTGGGAGAATTTTTTCAAGAGCAATCCTGTGAACCCAATAATCGCCAAAGTCGTACACATACCGGCAGACATCTTTTGGGTTCTTAAAATAGGTTGCAATGGATCTCTTATTCTCATCAAGAGGGTTATCATCATCCATATCATCATCAGAAATAATACCTATCCTCATTTCAGTCCCGGTTCTTTGATCTGGTACCTCAAACTCATGGAGATGATAATCATCCCAGCCCATCGAATCTGATATCGCCAGATGAAGTTCATTGAAATGAAAGGTCGCCGGTACCTGAATCCGTCTCCAGATTGGGGGTTTAGTATCCAGTAATGTAATTTTAAACTGGAATATCATATCAGACTTTCTGGTCATTTTCTGCAATAGTCCTATACTCATTCATGGAACATAAACAGATGGATCCGGGTACGAAGCAGTGAGTGGTTCATCGATTGACTGTTTCGTTACGGTCAAAAAAAAACCACAAACGCGGGAATTGAGAATGATACACCCTGAAATAGAGGAGATGCCGTATCACATCCTTTCAGTGACCGGGTCAGCACCTATGACACACAGGGGTAAATCAGGATTTATGGAAGGGATCATTGTGCACTCCCTGCGAGGAATTTTTAGACTTTACTCTCAAATCTGCCCGTATCCTGTTGCTACCGGGTATGGATTCGGAGCTGGTAATTCCAGAAATTTTGGTATACGTGAATATTTTCATGATACTACCCGAAACCGGATATTTTAGCAGAAATGAATTATTATTCCGTTTAATAACCGGTCAAAAAGGTTCGAAAACGATAGTATGACACGTTTATTACGAATAGCAAATAGATTTTCATTCTGCTCTTCATAGGGATGCTGGTGAGTACCGGCTGAAATACCTGCTTATTCAGAATTTCATGGTGGTTTTTGTAATATGGTTATCACACCGATGACGGGCAGACATCCATCAGTGATGTTTCAATCCAACCGGTTTTTCTTTACAATCCTAATCATAATACCCTGTCGGATTATATTCCTGATCTGGACTTTTTTCTGGCCTGCATGGGAATAAAAGCCAGAACCGGCGGGTGTATTGGTGTCCGCCTCTCTAAAACAACAGCAGGATTTTTTTGGTACAAAACCAAAAATGAGAGAAAAGATTATAATGGACTGATGGAGCCGGTAATCAATCCAAGTGTGAGTGCACCCTCTTTTGCCGTTTCAGGGGTTGCATAGGATCCGACAACCGTTATCAGGTAATCTTGTGTGACCCTGAATACCATAACCTCGGTCTTTCCATCTTCACCGATACCAAGGCCGATGCAGTAATCATCAGTATAAACAAAGGCTTCTTCTGCTACCGGTATAACCTTTGCTTCCTTCATGTAGTCCTCAAGAAGGCTCGCGAGTGAGGTCTCATCAGCAGTAAATCCATCAGTGTTATCAGAGATAACGATGACAATTATGTCATCAGGGTTTTTCTCGTCAATGATTCCGGTGACAGTTCCGATCTCTACCTCTTTTGTTACATTTGTCCATCCCGGTGGAAGCATCACCTCATACAGATCGGTGATGGTAACAAGGTTCCAGTCATCAAGATTAACTGAGCTCGTGGTATTAACATCAGGAGCAGCGTCCTGTGTAACCTCAACGCTTTCATCAACTGCATCTATCTCTTCTGATTCGTCAGCAATACAAACTCCTGCCATAACAACAAGAGAGAGGAGTGTGAGACACACTAATTTCCAGGCACTTATTTTTGCCATAGGTACCGGTTGATTCGGATGGTAATGAAGATGTCGGAATGATCACAATGAAGAGTATTGGATACCGTTTTTACAGCCATATCCCCCGGTCTTGGGAAAAGTATGAGTCAAACGCTGACCGGTCATGTACGATTCAGACCATAAGCGATGTTCTTTCATTGAAAGGTACCGGGTATCGATGACCCCCCCGCAAAAACAGCTCTGTTTCTGTCAGATACGGCAGGCGATGTACAAGAGAAGGGATTGATTGGTACGTATTCTGGGTAACAGGAGAACGGATCACTCCCGTTTTTGTTGCAGATGTCTGGTTTTACACCTGCAAAGGGTTAAAGTAGGGAAAAAGGCAACAGGTATGGGAATTCCTGATGGAAATAACAGATTACAAACAATGCACCGATGATCGGATGATAATTCCGGAAAAACCCCCGTCCGGGTCTGACGGAAAAAAGAGAGCAGATATACAGCCCGGTCTTTGGGTTGCCATCGTTCAGAAACAGGATCAGAGATCCGGGAAGAGGACCGAAGGGATGGTAAAGACAATTCTTACCGGTTCATCCTTTCACCCTCATGGTATAAAAGTCAGGCTTACCTCCGGTCATGTTGGTCGGGTTACCATGATTATAAAGAAGGATCCCGGGGTTTTTGCAGAATCAAACGATACCAGACTGCCAGATACACCGGATCTTTAACGCAGGCAGATTTAACCGATTACGTTTTCCTCAAAAATTTCATCTACATCTGCAAAGAATTCCCTTCTCTTTCTCATCCTGATTCCGGCTCTGTATTTTCCGGAACCGGACACCTTTTTTGCACCATCGGAGAAAGAGCAGGTTTTTATTGCAATATCAGATTGCAGGCCAGATATACTGTAGCCCTGAAAAAACCAGGTACGCACAACCGGCTGTCAGGGGGATGGTAATAATCCATGCGGTCACGATCTTTTGGATCACCGACCACTGGACTGCAGCACTCCCCTGAGTCGCCCCGACCCCCATGATACATCCGGTGATAGCATGGGTACTGGATACCGGAACTCCAAAGATGGTAACAAATAACAAAACCAGTCCTCCTCCTGTCTCTGCACAAAAACCCTGATACGGACGCAGATGGGTAATCCGTTTTGCCATGGTCTGGACGATTTTCCAGCCGCCGGTAAGGGTTCCGAGAGATATCGCTGCACTGGAGATGAGGATAACCCAGAGTGGTACAGAGAAATCAGAGAGTACGCCGGCAGTTATGAGCATCGCGGTAATAATTCCCATGGCATGCTGTGCATCGTTGCTTCCGTGACCGATACTGTAAAAAGAAGCCGATACGATCTGGATCTTGTTAAAGATGCGGTTCATCTTGTTCTGGTCTTTATTGCGACAGGTCCGGATCACGAGGCAACCCAGAAGAAACGCTCCTGCAAATCCCAGTGACGGAGAGATCATGATAAAGAGGATGATAGAGAGCAGTCCGCTTATGGGGAGGACATGAATGATGATAAAGAAAGGAACAGAGAAGACAAAACCAAAAAAAGCACCTAATCTTAAATAATGCCTGATGTCAGGCTCCTGTTTTCGTCTGGCAACACCTGCAAGAAAGAGAGCACCAATACAAGCTCCTGCTGCACCACAGACGAAAACCTCTAAAACCAGTCCTGCTGTCGGGAGAATGACTGCTGTGATACCTCCGTATGCAACGGCAGTCCCGATAAGACCGCCGACCATCGCATGGGTGGAAGAGATGGGAATGCCGATGTGGGCGGTAGCATAGATCCAGAAGGAGGCAACCAGAATACCGATTATGATGACATCAAGCGTCAGCCATCCGGGTGCAATTATCCCTTTGCCAATGGTCTTTGCAATAGCAGTGGTAAAGAAGAGAGGACCGATAAGGTTAAAGAACGCAGCAAGACAGACAGCCTGCAGCGGTGTGAGGACCCGGGTCGCAACGATGGTTGAGATGGAGTTTGCAGCGTCATGCAGACCGTTGAGGAAATTAAAGAGCAGAGCAGTTGTGATGCCAAAAACAAGAATGGGATCCATGCAGATCACGAATGTCTGATGCAGATGTCTGACAGAACGTTCGCTACATCCTCACACTTATCGGTTGCCGTCTCAAGACACTCGTAAATATCTTTGAGTTTTATCGTGGTCATGGGGTCATCAGATGAGAAGAGACGTTGAATAGAGTCTGAGAGGAGATCGTCAGCCATATTCTCAAGCCGGTTCACCTCAATACTGCAGGCCTCAAGATGGGTGTTGGTTTTTATGGATCGTATCTCCCTGATTCCTGATTCCAGTTGCACTGATGATAACCTGATGAGTTCAGCAAATCTCTGCATTGTGGAATCGTAGGTTGTAATATGGTAAATATGAAGTTTTTCTGCTGAATCATCGATATAGTCCAGGATATCATCAAGAGAGCAGGCAAGCCGTGAGATCTCCAGGGGATCGAGAGGAGTGATAAACGCACGGTTTAAATGTTCGTATATCTCGTGGGTGATGAGGTCTCCCTCGTGTTCCTTCTCTTTTATTGATTTATAGATGGCATCAGTATCTACCTGTTTTGTCACCATCGTTTCGAGTTCACCGGCCGCTACGACCACGAGTGCTGCCAGCTGCTCGAAAAGGTCAAAGAAAACATCATCCTGTGGTATCAGCCATTCCTTAATTCCCACATTGATCAGAACAATTACCCCCTGCCACCATAAATATACACCGATTTGTTGTTGATGCAGTATTGAGAGGTATGAAACCGGTTTTTTGCGGCAGGGCATCCCTCTCTTTTGCACGGTTTTTAGAGGTTTATTGAAAAAAAGGGAAAATAATCGAGGAGAACATACTCAAAGAAGAATGGGATAAAAAGAACCAGACAGATGCGAACGGGACATCCCGTTTGGGTTTTTGGTTTGCAGCTTATAGGGGCAGGGTGAGAAATCATAAACTACTTACCGTAAAGTTATCTCCGAAAACATCAGGTCTTATTCCTACTCCCGTATTTCTACTCTGATTTCATCAGAGTCATGGAGGTCTGCTATCTTTCTTTCAACAAAAATAGTGTATACGCCTGGTATAGTTTTATTTGATGTAATCCAGGTAACCGCCCTTTTCCCTGAATCATCCAGTAAAACAAGAGCATACGATCGTGTTCCATGATACCGGTTATCATCGATGACATTCTGTTTTATTGATCTCCCTCCCCCTTCCTTGTACTGATAGCTGCCTATTTCATATGGGCCGTCTTCATAGTCTAAGATGATACCAGCGGCAGGAGATGAGATAAGCGGGGGTTTTGGATCAGGAAATCCTGTCATCTCGGGAGGATTGTGTAACCAGATGTAATACCTGGTATCAGGGTTTCCATTAATGGTAACAGAGAATGATTCTCCCCGTTTTACCGGTTCCATTGGAGTAAAGAGGGATACCTGTTCGCCATAATAATCAGATAACGTGTAGTCTGTGTTTTGTTTTACATAACCTGTCTCCTGATTCACGAGCTCCACAATAGCATCACGAGACCTGATAATCTCTGTATCAAAAGGCATCAGGGTGAGTGAGGTATTGTACGCATCCAGGGATTGTTCAAACTTTTCGTCATTGAAATACGTTAACGCCAGAAGAGACCAGGTATCTCCATCATTTGGCTCGATCTCAATTGCCTTCTCATACGCTACAATCGCTTCTTCATACTCGTGCAGAGCATCCAGTACCATGGCTTTCTGTCTCCAGTACGTTTCATCGCCTGGGTTGAGTTCGATGGCACTATTGATCGCTTCCAGTGCCTCTTTATACTGCTCAAGATCATAATAAGCCCACGAAATGCCTCGCAAGGCCCTGAAATTGTTAGGATCCAATCGTATTGCTTCATTCAATACCAGAAGTGCCTCCTCTATTTCTCCCTGTATCAGGAGATCAAATCCTCTGGTGGTCCAGGATTGTGTATTGTTCTCGTCTGCAAGCACAGCGGTATGCAAAAGAAGAACGATTGCCAGTACCAGAGCAATCCCTGTTAACCTTCTCATAAATACTAGTTGGATGAGATACGATGATATATCTGATGTACCGGTTCCGGAGGTATATGAGCCGGCTTAATCCATACCAACACAAAACCTGATCTGCCTTTTAGAACCCCAAACACTTATACCGGGATTACAGAGATACACTACAGAAGCTTCATGAAGACTACCATCTACTACTTTACCGGGACCGGGAACTCACT
>JAFGOM010000099.1 GCA_016926505.1 Methanospirillaceae archaeon | reverse complement strand
TCACCCGAATCATAACGATCGGGAATTATCCTTTCTTCTGACAGGTTCCGCCAGGTGAATTTTCACTCGGGGAATAAAACGTCAAACGGCTATTCTACCATGTATGAACCATTCCTTGATGTTCCCTGTTACGTCCTATCACAAGGTATGGATTCTGATTCAAAAATTTATATCGCATAATGTATCGCATACATCGGTTATTGATGGCATCATTGCCATCCCTTTCTCATCAGTTCTGTCTCACTCTTTTATTCTTCTGAATCGCTGACCGGTATGATATATCCAGATGAAGAGGTAAAAAAGAAGGGGAAATACCCCCGTTCAACGGCATTACTCTCGTTCGGTCATATTGAGATCTGCCCATTCTGCACAGGTTTTGCAATTCGGACAGTTCATCGTGACATTTGCCTGCTCTGGATAATCCTCGGGATGCTCCTTGAGATATTTACCAGGCAGTCGTTCCCGGACCCATCAGGTTCTGATCTCCTGCTGACCAGAGGTAATCCTGGCATTTTGTCTTTTTTGTACAGATGGGTTCCTGCGAACCGACAATCACCGAATCAGTAATATCGGTCGCAATGCCACACTCACAGATGGCATAATCAGCCGCCAGCCTATCTGTTTTTCCATCTGCCAGAGGATCTGATGACGGAACAAAACAGGGTTTATCAAAACAGTCAGCCCAGTCTCCTCCTGAACACATCCTGAGATATTCATCTCCGGTATAATCCAATCCAAAGGAATCAGGAAAACGAAAAAAAAGAAAAAATGAGGATTTTATTGTAACTCCAATTTCCGTGGCTTTTGTTCGGGACGAACCTCTTTTTTCATTACCTTTAACTCAAGGATCCCTTCTTTCATCGTTCCTTGTGCCTTTGAGGGATCCACTTCTTCTGGGAATACGATAGCACGTTCATAGGTTGAGTACGAGCGTTCACGGTGGATATAGTTCTTCTTCTCTTCTTCCTTCTCCTCTTCTTTCTTTGCTGAAACGGTTACGCCCTCAGGTGTTACCTGCACATCAACATCTTCCCTGGTAAAACCAGGGAGTTCGATTTTTATGAGGTAGTGGTCACCGCCATCGATAAAGTCAAGGGGGGGATACCTGATGGGAATCATCTCAGGGCGACGAAGTGAGAGTTCTACCGGGAAATAAGGTCTCATCATGAGATCAAAAGATTTCCGTAAGTCATCGAACAGGGAATCAAAATCATGTTCAATTAGACCGGGGAATCTCCGGGTTGCCATTGAAGAACCAGGAGTAACCGGCATAACATCAGTTTTATTTCTCTCATGTTTTTCACGTGTCATAGGCATTCCTCCTATGGTAACGATAGGTTAGTGATAATAGTATTTATAATTAATTCATCTTTGCAATACACACCACTCACTTCTCCCTTTTTTTAAAGAAGAGATCGTACGAGAATGGAAAGGGTAAAAAGACAGGATATGAGACATAAACGACAAAATGATGATCCTAATCCGTACGTATACTCATTCCTGTCAGGCAAATCAAAAACAGACGGAATAGTTATGGCACAGAGTCCTGTCGGAACCGTGCTCCGGGAACCGTTATCTCAAACCGTGCACCCTGCCCGGCAATACCGGTCTCTTTAATGGAAAAACCATTGATGGCGAGGATCTCCCGTGCCAGAAAAAGACTGATACCTGCATTTTTTCCATAGTTATGAATAAAGATCTCTTCTTTCTTGTCAGGCTCGATTCCTGTTCCGTCATCCTCACAGATGATAATACAGGTCTGATCCCGTATCTCGGCAGAGACTCTGATAACCGATACGGATTTGCCATGGGTGAGTGCATTCTCAAAAAGTGTCGAGAAGATCTTTCTGATTGTAGGATCAGTATAGATGAAGAAATGGTCAGGTATCATGTTGTGTATCTTCACATGACCGGTTTTTTGTTTATCTATCGCTGACTGGAGGATTTTTTTGAGCATAACCCATGAACTACTTACTGCTCCGAGATCATCATAATCACGGGTCCAGACGATGATCTTCTCAATCCGTTCACCGGCTGCATAGGCACGGGAAAGATTCCGGGATATGGACCCTGGCTCATCACTCTCCATTGCGAGTTCCAGGGAGAGCTGCATCGCCTGGAGTTGGTTTAGGATATCATGCCGGGTAAGAGCGGTGAGAAGATGAAGTTTCTGGTTTGCAATACGTAACGCATCCTCTGCCATCTTTTCTTTTGTGATATCCCGTGCAGACCCTACAATCCCAATCATCATCCCGTCCTCATCATAGAACGGAGTTTTATAGACGGTTAGGATATGGTGCTCACCCCTGATTATTCCGGACTCAATAAAGTGGCCGCTGGTCCCTTTCTCTAAGGTTATCCTGTCTGAATCAGAACAATTATCTCCAAACGTGTACCAGTTCGGATCATCGGAGTGGGTTTTTCGTTCCCTTTCGATAAAAAATTCCTGAGTCTTCCCAAAGGGTTCCTTCAGATCCTTTGCAAAAAGGAACTGCTCTGATAGTGCCCGGTTGGTGAAGAGATAACGAAGCCCGGTATCCTTTGCCCATATCATGTCAGGGACGTTATCACACATCCTGCGCAGCATCGTTGATACTGAGTGGTATTTCTCCTTGTTTGTCCGCAGCAGTTCCTCAATATCTTTCTTACCCGTAATATCTGTCGCAATCTCAAGCCTGATAAGCCTGCCATCACTCCATAAAAATGCCTGATCACGACAGTCATACCACCGGTTCCGAAGCTCATCATAGTATTCCCATTGGTATACCCCGGTTGGTCTCATCCCATCGATCAGGTGCTTATTTGTACAGAATGAGCACGGACCGTCTGGTGAATCACGAACACTCTGGTAGCATTTCTTTCCGATGACATTGCCATAGAGTGCCCGTCCGTACCGGTTTACGTACAGCAGATCATAGGTATTGATATCTGAAACATATACAAGGGCATCGATACTGTCAAGAATGGCATACAACTCGGCCTGTATCTCCTCAACAAGAGGTATGGTATCATCTGCACAAACCTCTGGCAGGAGAGAACTGTCCGGTGATTTCAGAGTAGGATCAATGGTTATCTGGTGATGCTTCTGCAGATAGTCAAGGATCTTCTCTGAATGAATCCAGCGTTTGTCAAGCTGATTCACCATCTCATCAATCTCTCGTATCTGTTCAGAAATCCGTTTGATAAGCACAGGATCATCACTCAGTTCAATGGATCCCAGAATCACGGCAAGCGGGTTTCTGATGCCATCGTTTAAGATAGAGAGCTGGGCAAAATTGTACTGGATTTGTTCAACCGCCTTTTCCTTCTCTTCTTCGAGATGTTTTTTATCGGTGATATCCTGTCCCTGGGCGATGGTTGCTATCGGTTTTCTTCCATCCTGCTCATAAATGGTAGATGAATTCCATATAACAGTCCTTATCCCCCCGTCTTTGTGCATAATCGGTATCTCAACCGTTTCCCACCTGACTCCTGCCGATGTTGTCTTTATCAACCGGATCAGGTGTTCCTTATCTGAGGGGGGGAAAAGAAGATGGAGAGGTTTTCCGATAACTTCCTGTGCAGTTCTTCCAATCAGCAGTTCACAGGCACGGTTTACCCGCGTTATCTTAAACTCCGGGTCCCAGACAATGATAGGTCCGTTGGCACTGGTAATCAGATTCTCTAAGAACGAATTTATCTCCCGTAATGTATCTTCGGTTTTTTTCTGTGATGTGATATCCCGGAGTGTTCCTGAGATACCTGATGGATTCCCTTCCGGATCATAGAGAAGATTCGCAGAGATAGAAGAAATGGCAGGTGTACCGTCCTTTTTTAGCAGTGTTATTTCGTAATCCTTGATATGTCCTGATTTCTGTAATTTCGCGATAAATTGGTTTCTTTCATGAGGATTCAGGTAAACAGATGTTACTTCCTTTCCGATCAGTTCCTCTTCTTTCCATCCCGATATCCGGAATACCGACGGAGATAAGAGAATAATGGTTCCATTCATATCGGTCTGAAAGTAAAGATCCTCAAAGGACTCAAAAATTCGTCTGAATCGTTCTTCACTCTCATGGATTGCATTATCAGCCTGCCTTTTACCAATTATCTGGTGTATCTTGTTACTCAGGCGCCGGAAGAGAATATCAGGATCATCTCCTTTCTGAAGGTAGTAGTCTGCCCCCTCTTCTAAAGCATCGATGACTATCTCTTCGCATCCTTTCCCGGTCAGAAGAATAAACGGGGTGGTGTCCCCCTTTGATCGGAGCTCATGCAAAAACCGGAGAGCATCCATCCCGGGCATCAGGTAATCTGAAATAATGGCATCATATGATGAAGTTTTGAGGATCTGTAATGCATCAACGGCAGACGGAACGGTATCAACAGAGAAGTCTCCTATCTCTTCAAGAAAGAGCTTTCCTATCTCAAGAATCGAGGGTTCATCATCAACAAACAGTATCTTATACATACTTTTTTGAGGACCCGGCATTAACCTTCCTTACAATCCGGGACAGATAGGGTACATCTTCAGACAAACCGGCTATATGGTATGGTAACTCTTCATTTGGTTCCATGATTCCAATGATCACAAAGCAATTCAGGTAGTACTTTGCATCTTTTTTTTCCCACCAATGCTTTCATCCGGGGGTTGGAATCTTTTCATTGTACATTTCATTGGATACCAATCCTGTTTTTCGTTTAGACAGGATCGTTTTTTTTCTTATTCATTCAAGAAATTACCTTTCAGACCTATATAGTTATTCGTCGATTGCAGGGAGGAAATAACGATTCTGATCTGAACGGGAATCCCAATTACCCTCTAATGAGGAAGAATTATCCAAATCCCTGTGATCAATGGATGAAGGATTTGCATAGAAATATTCCGGAGTAGAATAGTTATTTCTTCTCTGCATGAGTGGAAAGAATATGTTTTTTCATGAAACGAAAAAAACGGTAATGAAGAATGAGATGAATCACGACGAAAATCACAAAGAAAAGACTTGACCAGTCATGAATCAGGACCCAGTTCTCGTGTGAGAGCCCGAAAATTTCAGAAACAAAAAAGGGATTTCTCCCTCCGGTAAATCCTCTGCTTCCTGTCGGCCAGTACAGATACAGTATCAGTCCGGATACAACCATGGGAATAAATGAGATTAAAGCAGCGAGATCACAAGAGATGTTTGCTGTAATTCTTCGAATCATCGGTATTTACCCTTGATTTTTAAGGAATTTAATCTGAATCATCAAAGCCTTTCTGATCTGATTTTTTTAAAACCGAAAAGCGTGATTTATTACGATCCCGGATTTTGAGACAGGATGAAGCATACTGATGTTCACTTATACTTGGAGTCGATTGATATCACAACAATACCAATGATATCCTCTGTTTTTTTGTCATATACCGGGCTGAATGTCCTGACAAAACAGTGACCATTATATTTATTCAGATTCCGGACCGGTTCTTTTTGTTGTAATACAAGTGCAATCTGGGAAGAAAACTGGGAAGAATCAGCCTCATCATGATAATCCCGATAGGATCGTCCCTTGTAGGAATCATCAGAGATACCAAGTCTTTTCTGGTGATGGGTGTTCATAAAGAGATAATTGCAGTCTTTGTCTACCAGATAAATGGAGTCTTCTGTTGAGTCCACGAGAGTCTCAAAGAATGCTTCCATGGTATCATATGCCTTCTCGAGTTGTTTCATCTGGGTTATCTCGGTAGAAATGACGGTTGCTGCAATGTTCTGTTCGATTATCTCATTTTTTACCGGACTGATGGTCCTCACAAACCACCTGCCATTCTGCTCGTACTCATTTACGACAGGATTTCCGTCTTTGATGACCTGGCAGACGAGGTTCATGAAGTATGTGGTATCTTCTGAGGTGTGAAGGTCATCATAAATGAGTGCCTTGTAATCCTGATTCTCGATGTTAAGACGCTTGCGGTGATGGGTGTTCATAAAAAGATATCGCCCGAGCTTGTCGACCATGTAGATGGAATCTTCCGTGCATTCAACAAGGGTCCGGTAATTTGTCTCTGACTGTAACAGGGCTTCTTCGATGCGTTTGCGCATCACCGCCTGCGTTATCATATTCTTTAACTCGGCAAACTGGACCTTTGGATCGGATCCTTTCTGGAGATAAAAATCAGCACCGGTATTTAATGCTTCAATAACAATGTCCTCTCGGCTTCTTCCGGTAAAGATGATGAACGGTTTTTTCATTCGTTCCCGTTTGATTGTCTTGAGAAATTCAATCCCGTCCATCATGGGCATCTCATAATCAGAGACGATGGCATCGTACTTCTTCTTCCGAAGCATCTCGATTGCGATAGCTGCAGAAGGAGCGGTATCGACCTCTATCTCACCATCACGTTCCAGGAATAATTTCGTGATATCCAGCAGTTCTTCCTGATCATCAGCCAATAATATTGATATCATCTTCTCTCCCTTCTTCAACAAAACATACTAATGTATCCGGTAATGGATCGTGATAAAAATCTCCCCCTCCTCATGGAACCCTGAAATTGAAAAATACGGATCCGTGATGTGAATGACCGATACCCTCCACGGGTACCCCTCATTATAAGGGAATTCCTGGAGAATAAACCGTTTAATACTCTTTCCCGTTGATGAATCCGGTTTCTCTGCTTTCAGATCTCCTGAGATGCCTGGTGATCGTCTCCTAGGAACAATGTGATCTTCTCTGTAAAAAATATATCCGGTTTTAAGGAGAGAAATACAAACAGGATCTTGTGGATACCGGCCTTTTTCTGATCAATGTACGATTAACAGTTATCAGGATAAGATCGAACTGACGCCGGTTCTTTCTTTTGGCATTTACCTGAGGTCATCTGCCATGGATTGTTTTATTGTTGCCAGAGCCTGATAAAATTCTTGCAGATACTCGTCCATACAGAGACTTCCTTCCGGGAACGACCCGTCGGATTTTATAATCGTATCTATTATATCCTGGGAAGGCAGAATGAGGTCAATCGGAATCCCTGATTTTTCTGATCCCTCTATGAATGCCCTTCTGAAGAGTCCGATACAGTAGGCAATACGGCGTTTGTAGGTATATTGTGTCTTCTTCAGATACCCGGCAACCCTTTCGGTCTCTATTCTCAAAAAATCCTGCTGTATCGTGGGATCCCTGACCTTTCCAAGCATGTACCGGTAGTGGGCATACGGATACATGGTCTCAAGTTCTGCAGGGAGAATACCACAGGTTCCAAAGATAACGATATGATACCGCGATGAGTCCAGAAGATCTGATATTATCTTCCTGATGATGCGGTGGCTGGGGCTCGTACTGTATGGTTTCCTGATTGCACAGGGAATAAAGATAGCAAGTTCGCGTGGGGCGACCTCATACTCATCGATAATATACCGGTATGCCACTTCAAAATCCGGAAGGTAGAAAGGGGGCTCCGTGAGAGGTATGATATCATCATCTTCCGGAACGAAATCCGGGTTCTCATAAATCATGATAATAATAATTGAGCTAATCAGTCTGAAGTTAAATTCGGAAGTACATCCGATAATCTGAATGGAACAATAACCAGGACAATACAAAAATGCCTGATTCATTATTTGCATTGAGACTCTTCTGACCTCTTAATCGTATACGAATAAAGGAGATCCTGAAGGTGCGGATTACATCATCTCCCTGCATTTTGTGTAACAGTTGTGACCAACATTGGTATCCTGATAAAACAAACAGGTGGTAATGCATGCTGACACCTGGCTTGTCCGGTACTCAGAGATTTTTCTTAAAAGTGAACCGGTCAGGAGAGTATGGGAAAATCTGCTCATCTCATCCTTAAAACGAAAGATTCCTCTCTGTACTATCTCAAAAACACGTGGCAGGATATGGATATCCGGGGAGGTGGATCCTGACCAGATTGGATATACCTTTGGAGTTTATTCGTATTCTCCCTGCAGAATGGTTAATCTTTCTGATTTAAGAGACCAGATAATTCCCTTTGCAGAGGAAGCAGGAATACCATCCTGTCAGTCATTTGCGATTCGCGTCCGCCGGACCGGGAAGCATACCTTCTCATCCCAGGAACTTGCGCGTGATATCGGTGCAGAAGTCTGCAGAGCATGGCCCCATATTTCAGTAGATTTAACAAATCCGGATCTGGAGCTGCATATCGAGATACGGAACGAGTCGTGTTACCTGTACCATGAAGTCTTTGATGGTCCGGGTGGTGTGCCGGAAGGTGCGTCAGGAAAGCTTGTTGCTCTTCATTCCGGAGGTATCGACTCCCCGGTAGCGATGTACATGATGATGAAGCGGGGATGTATCCTGTATCCGGTATATGTAAAGATAGCCCCGTTCCATGATGACCGGTCTGAAGAGAGAGCACGTTTACTTATCTCACATCTCCAGAGGTACCAGCCGGATCTGACTTTGAAGGTCATTCCTGATGAAAAGGTCTATGAGACCCGCTTCACGTTAAAGAAACGAAATCTCGAGAAGTATTGCTGTGTATTATGTAAAAGACACCTGTACCGGATTGCAGAGGAGTATGCACAAGAGGTTGGAGCGAAAGGAATCGTTACCGGTGAATCGGTTGCCCAGGTGGCATCCCAGACACTTGATAATCTCTATGTCCTGGATGATGCGGTACATATCCCGGTATACCGCCCTCTAATCGGGTTTGACAAGGAAGAGACGATACAGATTGCAAAACAGATTGGAACGTTTCAGATCTCTATCATGCAGGTTCCCGGTTGTTGCTCTGTTATCCCGTTCCGGCCTGCAACAACCTCAGAAAGAGATAAGATCTCACTGCTCGAGAAAGAGATTGGGATGACAGGAACAGAAGAAAAATAAAGGATCACCGGGTTTGAAGGATTATGGATACTGAGCAGAAGATAAAAGATCTTGCAGCGATTCTTCATGCCCATGCACCCCTTCTTATTGCCTATTCAGGGGGGATTGACAGTTCTGTACTTGCTGCACTTTCCCGGGAAGTTCTTGGTACCCGCGGAATACAGTGTGTCCTTTTGATTGGACCGGAACTATCAGAACGGGCATACCATACGGCTCGGGAGATTGCAGAAGAATTATCCCTCCCGTTCACAACCGTTCCTGCGGTACCTTTATCTGAAGAGATACGAAAAGAAAATCCTGCCACCCGGTGCCGGTTATGCAAACTCGGGAACTACCCGGTTCTTGAATATGAGAGGATACGGTATGGTTGCCGCTTTATTGCTGATGGTGCCAATGCATCAGATCTTTTAGAGAACCGTCCGGGAATCGATGCTTTTACCTCGTGTGGGGTTATTCACCCCTATATCATGGCCGGGATAACAAAGGATGATATCAGGGAAATTGCCCGAAAGAAAGGATACTCATTCTGGAACCTGCCATCTTCAGCCTGTCTTTACTCCCGGATCCCGTACGGTGAAGAAATAACCGACGAGAAACTGCTGATGATAGAAAAAGGGGAGGATATCCTCAATGATTATGGTTTTTGTCAGGCACGGGTCAGGCACCACGGAACAATTGCACGGATCGAGGTCCTCCCTGCAGAGATGGCAGAGGTATTGAGGCTCCGGGAAAAGATAGAGGAAAAATTTCATACCCTTGGGTTTTGTTATGTAACACTGGATCTGAAAGGATACCGGTCAGGGAGCATGGATGAAACAGATATTTCCTGATTGATACGCAACGCGAAAATTAATCCCTTTTTTTGCAGGCTCCTTTCCTTGTGAAAGGTTTAAATAATACGGGTAATGACCCGTATTCAGAATAAAAAAGACGTCTGTCCAGAGTAAGACAATCGCAATTCGCGTATCTGCAGTATTGTCAATGGCGGTAATCCACTGACAACTGTCATTATCGTTGACATAATGCATTGCCTCAAATAAGGATTAATTAACCCTGTTATTCACGATTATCCTCCCTTGTGTCTTTGGAGATACCGGACTGTTTTTACTGATGTACTCTGCCAACGCTTCAGTATCAGTAATGCCTACATCATATTTCCAGTCTGAAGCTGCCTTTTTCAAGGTGAAATATCCGTTTCCTCCGTTGACAAGGAACGCCGAGGTAACTAACTGATAGAGAGAATCTTCCTGTATCGGCTGATATCCGGTATCAGTCAAAACCAGCAGTTCAGTTACCCGGTCTCCCTTATTCATGATTGAGATTAAATCTCCGTTTTCATCATATTCTGCCATAAACGGATGACGTGCCATATCGTACGTAACCTTCAGGCCGCTCACCTGCAAAAGTGCACCCTGTTTCGGATCTTCATTTTCAGTTGCTATCCCGGCTCCGCTAATCTCAAAGGTCTGTTTCAGATCGGCACCGGATAGTCGTATCTCAAAGAGTTCATTCTCATATGGCTGCATTTCATAAATATCAGCTAATAACAGCGGTCCCTTATCATAGATGGTATCGCCCCTGATGCCGCCACCCTGAACAAATCCTATCAACGCCCCGGGAGATGCTGCCCGGTAGGCATCAGAGATCAGGTTGCCTGAATTTGCTTCTTCGCGTCTGACCGTGCTTTTCCGGGTATCGATATCAACTGAGGTCTCTCCATAGGGTTCCTGCATCAGGGACTGGTAATCTGCCTGCGTGTCTGACACAATCTTTGCAATGGCCGGATCTTCATCTCCGGTCCCGTTCACGGTCAGACGGTTAAAGGTATAATTTACCATTCCGTTACCCGTATACTGAAACGCAAGAAGACCGAGGTATTCTCCGTAACACCCGTCCTGAATAATTATCGTTGTCCAGTCATCAGGCCCCTGAACCGTTTCATTGATGAGATAATGATCATGTCCCCCTGCAATAAGATCAATTCCTGACACATTAGCAGCCAGGGAACGATCCTTATCTACTCCCATGTGTGAGAGAAGGATAACAATATCAGCACCCTGACCTCTTAAATCAGAGACTGTTTTTTCTGCAATGGTCTCAACGTCAGCGGAGACTATTGTTTTGTTGCTGATATTAGCCAGATAATGAAGATTTGGCGGTACAAAACCGAAGAGACCATATGAAATTCCACCCTTCTCAATGATGAGAGACTCTTGTAGTTGATCTGCCAGATTCTCATCCGCGGTTTTTAAATTTGAACAGACGACAGGAAAATCTGCATATTGTAGTGAATCAGCATATAACGTCTCACCATAGGTAAATTCCTGATTGCCCGGAACGGCTGCATCATAACCAATCAGTGAGTAACAGGTAAGTTCCGGTTTTCCCCCGAATTCCTTATACAGGATTCCTGAAGTGATGTCACCTGACGAGAGCAACAGGGATGAACCGGCGTCTTTCTCTAGCGTAGGAACAATTGCTGCAAACGGTGCGATTCCGCCGCTAAGTTCTCCCCCCTTGGTAAACGGCTCGAGATGACTGTGCCGATCATTTGTCAGAATAATCGTTACATTGGTACCCGCATTTTCATCGGCAAAAGAGCAGGGAGAGAAAAGAATAAGCAAAATACAGAAAACAATTCCATATTTCAGTATAGTACAAGGTTTTATCACATCAAACACCCATTCCCGGTTCACAATCAACAGACTTATTCAGTGCTAAAACAGATAAAAATAATGTCCTGGATCTCATTTTCATTCTCTCTCATCTGACCATTATTTAGTGATACCAGAAGGAAAGTGTATCTTTTACAAAATCCTGCCTGTTTTTATTTCGGTTCATAACCCTAAATTTTTACCAGATATGAAACTTAAGAAAAGCATAATTTCTTAAAAGCGTTGAACTATTTACAGATCTGGTATTGATGCTCATAATAAAGAATGAAATAAACAGAAAAACAGGTGCGATGGAGATAAATCACCGGTATTATGTAAGAATAAAGAAAACATCACATAAGAAGGAGAATAATCGATATTCTTTTAAATAAACGATTATTCAATGCCAGAACAACAGTAACCTTTATTAAAACGTACACCAACAAATCACCCTTATGAATGTGAGTAGCATTATATCAGGATTGCTGGTCCTCATTATCTGTCTCCTGTTACCTGTCGCAGTAATCGGAGAAGAAGAGAACGAACTTATTGTGCATTATATTAATGTCAGCCACGGCAATGCCGCTTTAATCCAGTTTAATGAAAAAAATTTGCTCATTGACGCAGGACCGGAAGAGTATGCCGAAGAGTTAATCTCATACCTTACCAGCCATAATGCAGACACGATTGATATGATGGTATCCACATCATCCCTCCCAGGCTATATCGGAGGGATAAAAGAGATCCTTGGAGCATGTGTTGTCAGATTGTACATCGATGATAAAGAACAAACGGCCAGCAACAGGAATAAAAAAATCAGAGAACTGATATCTGCAGAGTCAATTCCGCATGAAGAGACCTATGCCGGAGATTATCTTGATTTTGATGATGACATTTATGTCAAGGTGCTTTCACCAGGAAGCGATACGGATGCACCGATTGTCATCCAGCTGGACTATGACGGGATAAAATTCCTGTTCATGAGCAGTGCAAACGCAGATCTCGAATCGGTTCTTGTTGATAATTATTACATGAACTCACAGATACTACTCGTAGGAGATCATGGTGCACCTGCTACCTGTTCAAAACCGTTTCTTGCAGAAGTGCAGCCTGAAGTTGCCCTCATATCGGTGGGATCAGATAATGAAGAAGGATACCCGTCATCAGGAACCTGTGATCGTATCAGGGAAACAGGAGCAGAATTATACCGCACTGATAGTAACGGAACCATTGTCATCACCACTAATGGGGATGAATATCAGATAGTGACCGAAAAATGAGTTTACAGCCAGATGACGAACAGGGTAATCAATACCGTTCCTGTTCATTAATCATCGAAACTTCAACATTCGGGTAATTCACTGATCTAATCAATCAAAGCTAAAATGATGATGAATAATCGCTAACAGATTAATCAGCCGGTTGATGATTATTCATATCATCATTTCCGGCACAATAACAAAACCGAGGCCTGATAATCAGGGACTCGTAAAAAAACTCTTGTGGACGGGTTAAAATACTGTGTTATCGTCTGCCTATTAAAAACACTTCCCTAACTCCCCGGTATACTGGCATGAAAACCAGGGGTCCCTGGTTTTTTACTCGGCACAATCCGGTATCAATTCACGGATCCACTCTTTTACACGCGCCTCATCCTCGTTCCGGCAGTTCACGTGCAGAATCGTATCTCCTGTCATCGCCTTGATCGTTAACCATCCCCCATAGGAGAAGGTAATCATCTGTATCGATCCAGGCACTTTTCATTCCGGCTCCCCCATCCGTTTCAGGACCGCAATAAAATTTTCATCGATCTTCTTGTTAAGAGTACATGAAAAGATTACTGATCCGCCGGTACACCGGGATGACCTCTTTGTTTGTATGATCTCCATAATATTTCCCGGGATATCGGCCTTATTGAGGAAATCGGGATAATATCAATACCTGACCAGATATATCGATGATACCCGATAAGAAAGAAAGGAAATGACTTTTCCCTGTGTGCCATAGAATAAGTTCCGTTATGGTTTGTGAGTGATGGAAGGTTTCAGGAACCGGATTACTTCGATAACAATGGAGCCGACTGCGAAGAGAGAGATAACGATGATGATGAATGCAACCAGGGACATATTATCCCGCACAACCGGGATATGTATCAGGAAATACCCTGCCAGAAGGAACGTGCTGACCCAGAGAATCGCTCCGGTAACATTATAGAAGAGAAAAGTGGGATATCTCATCTTACCCATCCCTGCAAAGAACGGGGCGAGTGTCCTGATAAAGGGTGCGAAACGGGCGATAATAATGGTTACCGGCCCGTATTTCGAGAAGTATTCCTGTGTTTTCTCGACATGCTCGTTTCGAATGAAAACAAGATTCATATCAATAATCTTCTGCCCAATACGCCTGCCGATATAGTAATTTACTGAGTCACCGATTATTGCTGCAGCATACAGACTGACAAGAAGAATGCCGATATTGAGTCCCCCAAGACCGGCGATGGTCCCTGCAATAAAGAGGAGAGAATCGCCGGGCAGGAAGGGAGTAATGACAAGCCCGGTTTCACAGAAAATGATACAAAAAAGGATACTATAGATGATATCTCCATACATGGACACGAGTGCAGGAAGATAGTCATCGAGATGGAGCAGGAATTCAAAGGAACCGGTGATTAATCCAAACATCTGAGTACCTGTTACCGGGTATGATATTTATCTCTCTGCAGGGAGTATCATGTCAGAAACAATGTCATTGATGCAGTTTCCCAAGTCAGATTTTTGTAATAAGGAAAGATGATACCAGTGCAGAATCAATATTATCTCTGCAAAAAGGATGCAGTCTCCTGACCGGGAGACAGAATAACGGCAACAGATATTCATGAGCGTTGCAGAAAGATTAAGATCCCGAAAAAAATCCTTACGGATGAGTCGGTTCCGCAGGGTGCAGGGTGATCTCATTGAACAATACTGTCATCAAAGAGTTGGTTTACGTCAATAATGCCGCAACTACGTGGCCGAAACCGGAATCAGTTCTCCGGGAGGCATCAGTGGCAGCCCGGGGCCCGTATTCCGAGCATGGAAGGACCACGCTTTCTGATATCCCTGATTACTTATACGATACCCGGGTATCGCTCGCGGATCTGTTCCATATTCCGGACCCGGATCAGTTTGTCTTTACTGCAAATGCAACTGATGCCCTGAATCTGCTTATCCATGGGTTTTGTGCCTCGCAGAACAAGCGGTTCTCTGCAGTTACAACGCTTTTTGAACACAACTCGGTAATCAGACCGCTGTTACATGAGCAGGAAGCAGGTATTCTCTCCCTTTCCCGTATTCCTCCCGACAGGAGTGGGATGATCCTGCCTGAAGCGGTGCAGGAAGCGATCACCCCTGATACCCGGCTCGGGCTTGTCTCCCATGCCGGAAATGTCATTGGAACAATCCAGAATATAGAAGAGATATGCCATATCTTCTCTGAGCAGGATATCTTTACCATCATTGACGGGGCCCAGAGTGCCGGACAGGTCCCGGTGGATCTCTCCCGTATTCCCTGTGATGCATTTGTCTTTACCGGTCACAAGTATCTCTTCGGAGTTCCGGGAACCGGAGGGTTCTTTCTGCGAACACCTGAACCAATCATTCCGATTCGCCAGGGGGGGACAGGGATGGATTCCCGATCTCCTGTTCAGCCATCAGAGATGCCACACCGGTTTGAAGCCGGCACTCCCAACTTCATCGGTATTGCGTCATTACAGGCAGGGATAGAATTCATCAGGGATACCGGCCAGGAAACCATCACCCGCAATACCCTGCAGATGATCCGGTTTATCCTTGGACGGCTGCAGGATATCGATGAGATCCGGTTGCTTCATTCTGATCCCATGACTCCGATTCTCTCATTTCAGGTACCGGGAACCGATCCTGACGACATCGGGTTCATGCTTGCTAAAGCGTACGGGATCATCACGAGAAGCGGTCTTCACTGTGCTCCCTGGATCCATGATCATCTTACCGGTGGGGAAGGAACGGTGAGAATCAGTCTCTCCTGTTTTAATACCATGGATCAGTGCAAAACGGTCTGTGATGCTATTGAAGAGATCTGTTGCAAAAAGCAGGATGATATATGAGTTATAGAACTGGTTTTTCTCGATTAATTATCATAACCATGCGTACCCTCTTTACATAATAGCGATCCAATGAAAAAAACGTATATTGACATCAGGCAAATAATAAAGAGATTTTATGGCTTCAATTATTGATATGCTGGTCAATTTAATCCAGATGATCTGTGTTATTATTGTCGTGAGTCAGATTGTTACCCGGTCGAAAATTCTTGTTAATCCAGATATAGTAAAAGGGAAATGGATATCGATATTCATTGTTGCAGTCCTCTTCGGTCTCTTCGCAATCTTTTTGACCTGCTCCGGATTTGAGGTACTCGGTGCAATCGTCAATGTTCGGGATATGGGGCCGATGATAGCGGGCCTTATCGCAGGTCCTTTTGCCGGAGTTGGTGCAGGCTTAATCGGGGGTCTGCACCGGTTATCAATGGGAGGGGTTACTGCAGTTCCCTGTTCTATTGCAACCATACTTGCCGGTCTGTTTGCAGGGATAATCTATCTTTGGTACAAGCGCCGGTTCTGTGGTATCAAAACTGCAATCATCTTTGCAATCCTCATGGAGTGCCTGCACATGGCTCTCATTCTTCTCATTACCCGCCCCTTCTCTGCAGCGGTGGAGATCGTCAGTTCAATCGCATTACCCATGATCCTTGGAAATGCCATCGGCATGGCGATCTTCTCGTATATCAGCATGGATTTTCTAAAGAAACAGGAGAATGAAGAATAATGCTAAGATCTGAACACTTTAACCGGAAACAAACAACATCTTAAACACACAAAGTGAACATCTCTCTCAAGAAATATTTTCCATCTATTTATTCGATCTTATTCATTGATAAGAGAAATAACACAATACCGGGATATTTACCAATCGATCTAAAGAAGACACAGAAGGGGGGTATGCAATCCCATCCCTTTATCGTTATGGATTTAATCCCACTATCCGATATTGCTGGACAGATACCATTTTGTTTTTTTAACAGGTTTAAGACCTAAAATGTAAGCGGCATTTCTGTCCACTGTATTGCTTTATCGGCAGCAAGGATACAGATTTTCATGTTTTTGATGTGTGACTATAAGTCACATGAGGTTTTTTTAGAGAGAATCGTACGCTACCCATAAAAAGTCCGTGAATAACCGAAATTATTCATACATCAAGCATGACGTGAATTCATATGAGAATTAAGACATCCGGAAGAAAGATGTGTTCTCGCGTCTCTTATCTTCTAAGCAGGTCTTTCCATGTGTCCTTTAAAACTACCAATCGGAGTCCAGTCATTTTCAGAGATGAGAACCGGAGGATATGCATATGTCGATAAAACCTGGTTTATCTCAGATTTAGTGATAAAAGGGAAGTATTACTTTCTCTCTCGTCCAAGGCGGTTTGGGAAGAGTCTCTTTATCGATACGCTTGATTGTGCGTTTTCCGGAAGAAAGGATCTCTTCTTTGGGCTGTATCTCGATTCTCCTGAGGCAGAGTGGGACTTTAATACAACCTATCCGGTTTTAAGGGTTGATTTTGCAGGGGGGACGCTTAAGGATATCTCTGATCTTTTCAATCGATTGACCGGCACTCTAGATGAGTGGGAAGAATTATATGGGATAGATAAAAGCTCCGGGGATCCCGGGGATCGGTTACTCTCACTTATTCCAAAAATCGCAAAAAAAACAAAAAAACAGGTAGTCATCCTCATCGATGAGTACGACAGACCGATTCTTGATAATATCGGGGATATAAGCCTCGTGCAGGAGATGCGTGATTGTCTGAAAAATTTTTATGGAGCAATCAAGCCTCTTGATCTTTATCTCAAGTTTGTTCTTCTCACAGGGGTTTCTAAATTTGCCAAAACAGGAATATTCTCTGGATTGAATAACCTGCAGGATATCACACTTATCTCCAGATATTCAGCAATATGTGGATATACTCACGAGGACCTAAAAACCGTTTTTTTCGGATATTTAGCTGATTTAGACTTGGATGAAGTGAAAAAATGGTATGACGGGTATTCATGGACAGGGGAAACGGTTTATAATCCGTTTGATATTCTTCTCTTTTTTGGCGAGAGAACATTCAGACCATACTGGTTTGAGACAGGCACACCTTCATTTCTTATCGCCCTCTGGCAGAAAAACCCCCGCCTTCCTGCTGAATATGACGGACTTGTTGCAGGTAATGAACTCCTGGGGTCCTTTGATCCTGAGTATATAAGGGTAGAAACGCTTCTTTTTCAGGCAGGGTACCTGACGATAAAATCCTGGTCTGCTGATCCAATCCGGGGATTTCGCTGCGTCCTTGGCTATCCAAACACCGAGGTCAGAACATCACTTAATTTTCTCTTCTCAGAGGCATTGAGTGGTCATGATATCTCCGGGATTCGTGACCGGTTGTATAATGCACTGGAACAAAGGGATATTGAACAATTACAGTCTTGTTTTCATTCGTTCTTTGCTTCCATTCCCTATGACTGGTATAGAAACAACCCGATCGCAGGGTATGAAGGGTATTATGCCAGTGTGGTATACACCTATTTTGCAAGCCTTGGATATGACGTTATTCCAGAAGATACCACGAATAAAGGCAGAGTAGATCTGACGGTTAAGACACGGACCGGGATCTTTATCTTTGAATTCAAAGTGCTTGGTCTCGATAAGAGTGGGGATGAAAGTCCTCTGGACCAGATTAAAAAACGTGGTTATGCAGAAAAGTATCAGTCAGACACAAGACAGGTCTATGAGATCGGGATTGTATTTGACCCGGAAACAAGGAATATACAACGGTGGGAGATCTAACCCGGTTTTGTGCAGGTGGGATTGTGATGTTTGATTATGAATGACAGCTTTTTTTGGAACTTTCCTTCCCTTTATGCCGGGAATACAAAAGAGAATTTTTGCGAAGTGGCATCTAAATTATTTTTATTCAAGATAAGAGAATCATGTCGGTAACTCAACTGCTCAGTACATCGCCATTTGTCATATCTGTAAAAAGGTTAAATATTGAGATTGAAACGGAAAACCAAGAGAAAACCCGTTGGTTCCTGGATGTAACTGACAGAATAACAGGTTAACTGGAGAAGATAGAGTTGAAAAATTTGTTCCGCTAAAAGAGGTTAAGCCAGATGTAAGGTATAAATGTACAAAGTCAAGTACAGGATATCATCTTTCATATCATAAAACACAGTATCCAGAGGTGCGGGATACAATACTCCGGGGAGAGGTAAGAGCGAACCACCGGCTAACATACCTACATCAGACCGGGAACCGTCCGGGCCTGAATGATACTGGCAGACGATATTCATATGATATACCGGGCAGTCGCATTGTACAGAATGATTCAACAAAACCTCATAGGAGATCGAGTCAAAATAGGATACTGCATCAAACCGTGCGACAAGGGGATCGTAAGAAAGGCTGTTCTGAACATCACGGATGCATTCTTTTATCCTGCCATACCCCAGGGAAGGAGTGAATTCCCGGCTTATAAACAGTTTTTTGGTTCTTCCAGATCTCCTTTGTTTTCCCCCGATAATGTTGGGGCTGCATATGACGATGATCTCCTGGATAAGGGCAGGGAGGTGAGAAGATCTCAGTACGTATTATTTTCAGCATGATACGCAAAGCTTTCTCTGGGAGAACTTTTCTCTCATCAGGATATATAGATACGATTATTTTGCAAAACGGTACATCCCGGTGGAGGGATGTATACTACACTGCTCATGTCTACCGGCCTTACCTTTGGAACGATATCAAGTGTTTTCAGATTGCAGATGGGCTATATTGACACAACCCAGTACTCGGTCCAGGTAGGAGTGGTGATAGCAAGTGCAGTAATCCCTACCATCATTGCACAGAAGTGATACAGCCCGGTGCATTCAGAAGATATGCCGGTCATTAGTGAGGAATAAAAAGGAAATCAAACATTTCCAATCAGACTTCCTCTCTTTTATCAGAGAAATATCAGACTTCTCTGCATCATATCCCTGATATCCGATAATGACTGTCTCTTTTTACCCGGTAAAAATTGGGGGATTGCAGCGGGAAACGGTTTTTATGTATTCTCTATCAGGGAGGCAAAAAATTTTTGGAAAGGTGAAATCCTGAAGTACCAAAAAATACCGGTTACTCTTTCTTTACGATCTCATAAAGCGTAGTCCGCTGGTACAGCGTTCTGCCGATATCCTCGCAGATCCGCTTCATCTCTTTAGGATCAAGGTAATCGGTGTTCATCGCTCCTGCAGTCTTGGAGATAGACTCTTCATACATCGTCCCTGAAAGATCATTTGCCCCGGCAATGAGCGATATCTGGGCCATCTTTGTACCGGTCTTGACCCAGGATGCCTGGATGTTATCGAAATTATCAAGATACAGGCGGCTTACTGCAGTCATAAGCAGATCCTCAGAACCGGTCGCCCCGGCACGGGCTATCCCATTGAGATACAGGGGAGAGTTGTAATGAATGTACGAGAGGGGTACAAATTCAGTAAATCCTTTGGTATCATCCTGGATATTCCTGATAACCTCTAAGTGCCGTGCCCGGTCCCGGACCGACTCGATATGACCGAACATGATGGTAGCAGTCGACCTGATACCAAGACGGTGTGCTTCCCTGATGATCCGCTCCCAGGTTTGTGTATCGACCTTCTGCGGGCAGATTATCTTTCTGACTTCATCAACAAGAATCTCGGCAGCAGTCCCGCACAATGTTCCGAGACCCGCCTCTTTCATCAGGGATAGCATCTCAATTGTCGGGATACCGCTCTTTCCTGCCCCGTACGCAACCTCCATCGGGTTACTGGCATGGATATGAACAGAAGGAGCGGCATGATGAATGTGAGTGATAATATCAAGGTAGGACTGGGCATTAAAATCGGGATGAAGCCCGCTAACAGAACAGATCTCGGTAATATCATGTTTCAAGGCTTTCTTTACCTTTGCTTCGATTGTCTCGAACGGATAATAATAGAGATCATCATCATGTTCTTTTCTCGAAAAACCACAAAATCCACACGAATTGACACAATAATTTGTTATATTGATATTATAGTTCCGTACATAGGTGACCCGGTCACCTACCTTCTCTTCCCTGACCTGATCCGCAGCAGCAAGTACTTCCATCATATCCCGGTTTCGTGATTGCAGGAGGAGGACTGCTTCATCTTCCGTGAGGCGGTGCCCTGAAAGAACCTGGGAGATGATGGTTCGAATCTCTTTTGATCTGGTATTATTGTTCCCTGTGTCCATTTTTCTGCCTTTTATGATTCGTATCCTTCAGGTATTTCTGATTACCGCTCCCTCGTTCCTGGCCCGGGTAAGAAACACCTCTCCCCCGTCATACTGGTCAAGGTAGCGTCGTGATGCCTGCATGATATCCTCCATGCCGGTATCAGAGATCGCATAGAGTGCCGGACCAAAGGAACTCATTCCTGCACCGACAGCCCCGGATAACCGCATCTCTTCTAACAGCCCGGGATAATACTCAGGCTGGAGTGAGAGTTCAACCTTCTTAAAGCCCAGGTTCTGTATTGAGTTCACGGCCCGTCCAAACTGTTCGATGTCATGATCCGCAACTGCCGGAAGCATCCGCATGAGGACTTCATGACATATCTCTCTGACCTCGTGTATTGGAACAGGACAGAACCGGGTAAAGATATCCTGTTCCCCGGGACCATGTGCCCCGGGTGGGATAAATGGTATGGCAATACAGATCTTCCAGTCAGGAGGGAACTCATGGCGGACGGTTACCGGACCCGGCTGTACTCCTGATGATGCTGAGGAGGGGCTGTATACGCTTTTTTCCCCGGACCCCCCAAAACTGTGCCCGCCATCGATGATAAATCCCCCTTTTTCAAACGCTCCGGTCCCGATACCTGACGTCCCTCCTCTCCCTACCATTCGTGAGAGATCCCTGATAGTCATGCTCTTGTTATACAACTGGCATACCGCATACGCAGTTGAGAGAGCAAGGCTTGTACCGCTTCCAAGACCGACATGCCGATCATACGAGGATCGTATCGTAATATCAGCTCCCGTCCGGATACCAAGATGTGAAAAAAGACGGCCTGCGACGTCTCGTACAACGCTCACGGAATCGGGATCGGTCCCATGCACCTGCAATGATGCATGAGGTTTTATTTCAAGAAGGGTCTTTGGATTCTGTAATGTTATCCCGATACCTCCATCAACCCTGCCCAGACCTCCATGCATATCGATGAGGCCGAGGTGAAGGCGGGAGGGAGCCTCGATAAGAAGTCGTTTCTCATCACAAAAGCGGGTATAAGGAAAGGTCTCCCTGATGGAGATGAGCGGCTTTTCATCGTGAATAATCCGGTATTTCCGGTTTAAGAGTGTCTCCTTCTCAAAGATTTGGAATACTGCACGTGAGTCCTCGTCTGCAAGGGCGGTATATGCATCTGTTATCTCGCGGCGGGTCTCCATCCGGTGTTCGGTTAGGATCCTGCCTATCGGGATATCTGCCTGCATCAGATCCAGCCTGATCCCGGGGGAGAGACGTTCTATCGGAGTATGGGATACGGCATAGATGAGAACTTCAGGAGAGTCTTTGTTTTTTATCTCGACGACCCGGTAATTGACAGGATCTCCTTCCCTGATAGCAAGATCTTCTGCGACTGGCGCATCTGCAGGGATGATTTTCTGGATGCGGGTCTGTATGGTTACTGCACTGCCGGTTATTATCTCAAGGAGGCGGGTCACCGATCCATCGGTTCCAAGCAGGATCTTCTGCACGGGAGAGAGTCTTCCAATCTCTTTCTCGATACTCTCAATTTTTCTGGAGAAATCCATTATTATTCCATTACCTTCTGTTTATCCTCATGTCACGACTGTATTCTTCCGGACAAACGATCAGAACCGAAAAGAAAATTTCGTCTACTGTAAGGTGCCCGGATCTCATGATAAAAGTATCTTTTCGAAAAATTTTGTATCCAGAAAAAAATAACCCAAAAATCGTTGGGAATAGAAACTAATCATCTGACAAGCGGTTTATCCGGCATATTATTCAAACCCCCGTTTTCTCGTACTTTCCCAGGGACCAGTACCATCACGCGAGGGTAAAAGCTTCAGTTACCGGTCAAGGAGGAGTGAGATGACGGTGTCAATCACAACAGGAGATCGGGGGAGCCGGTTATGGTTAAACCATTCAGCTGGCATCCGGTATGGATCATTGAGAGGAGAGAAGAGGAGGAACGGATGTCCGGTAAGGACCGAGTATCGGTTCGGGACCATCCCGTCTCCATCGTAGGTCATCATATACTCTCCTTCCTGCATGGTTACGGTCTGTCCGGCTAACAGAGGCCAGAACCGGTATTCTTTATCCGGATTATGTCCGGCGATGACATAGTACTGGATCTGCCTGCACAGGCCGGCCTTATTTATTTTTTCGAGAAATGGTCCGAAGGTCATATTGCCCACAATGGCCCCGTCCTGCATGCACCGCTCGATTTCAGGTGAGAGGTTTGGGTACCTGCAATTGTACTGGAACTGGTAATTACGTGCACTGACAAAGAGATTAGAGATGGGAGCCCCGTGATTGACCGGAGCAATCCCTATCCATCTCCTGATGCGGTTCTCTCCCTCGGCCCGGTTAAACACCTCGCAGAAGGTACGGGAAACCATGGCTCCCATCGAGTGGGATATGATATCTATCTGCCCGGTATACTCGGTCTTTTCCCGCATCGACCGGATGTATCCGGAAAGAGACGGTGCCAGTTCTGCCGGATTTTTATGTGATTCGCGGGAGTAATCAAATGACCACGTCTGTATTCCTTCTGTTTCCAGCCGTTCCCGTAAGCGGTTAAAGATCCAGGGGCCTGAACGCCACCCGTGTACAAGAACAATCGGAAAAGGAGAGCTCATTAGTTAATAGATTTGAATCATAATACGAAGAAGGCTTCTCTAAAGGTAATAAAATGATCAGGTGAGAGGATAACCATTTACGTGATCAGCGGAGACGCACCTCGAATGTGGAGCGGGATATGATTAGGGATCCCATTCAACTCAAAGAGAGCAGGTGCAATGAATACTGATTACCTTGATCGCAGTGAGATGAAACGGATTGCAGAAGATATCAACCGGATTCTGTACCAGCGGGCTTCGCTCAATGAGATCGTTCAGAAAGAGTAAAGGGTATGAATATTCGTATCAGGTATTTTTGAGCCTTGCAGCTAGAATTCTTGATATTTTCTCATTTTCCATGGTAAAAGTTACTGCATAAGATATATTATCAGGAAAAGATGCATTTCATTATAGTTCTGATCTTTGTATGCTTTCCTATACTCAAATATTACAATCTGCCAAAAAAATTCTACAGATTGCCAATTAATTCATTATCTAGGATATACAATCAGTCCATATTGAAAAAAATGGTTGTCAAATGAAAAAGCAGAGCCTATTTTAAGCCGTTCCATGAGAGCAAAAGTGGTTGCATCAGTATATGAATAGGTTTTATCGATTGATGACCTTAAGATGTTCAAAGCCTTATCTTCATCTTCTGTCTCTACATGTTTGATTATCCATTCTTTTATCAGATATTCAACAACAAATAAGGCAGTGGATAGATTAGCTTTAGTAAGAAGAAGCGTGTAAATTTCATCTATGATGAAATTTGAAATTAAAAACGTAAATTGATCATTAACCAAATCATGCATGCAGGTAACAGCGGATTGATGATCTGTATCATTTTCATTAAATAATGCATATAACGCACTTGTATCAACAAATACAAGTTTATTGTGTATTGTAGAGATATTGATCATGTTCCCGTCCATCTACACCTGGCGTTTTTATTAATCCAATCAGCTTCCAGAATTCCGAATCTTGATTTATTACTCCTTTCTTTAATTTTTTTGATATTCTTGGGGAGGTAATCCTAATCTGATTATCAGAAATTTCGATCTCAACTTCATTATTTTCAATGCCTGCCTCTTTAAGAAGAGAATCAGGAATAAATAATCCAGATCCGATATGATAAGATTTCGTGGTCATAAGATATTCTGGTATATTCTATTCCTGAATATATTTGACTTCCCCTGTAATAGCATGTTTTCAATTCAAGGTTTAGTACATATCTTAAAAATCTGAAGAAATAATGAAAGGGCATTTAATATTTCAGGGAAAAAGGTTGGTCTTAATTGCGGGATAATTTTGAATGTTTGGCTTTTAACCCCTATCCTTCTCAGGAATTAGGCAGATTTTTTGGGTTAAGAGAGTATTATTGATTTACTTCAGATTACTGAATACTCACATTTTAACAATATCCAGATCTCCTGGGTACAGATGGGCACAGAGATGGCACTATTATGTCTCCTTGCCGATGCAAATGACCAGTTAAACCCATGTATGAAGGGTTTATCTCAAAGACGGCAGGTGCAATGAATACTGATTACCTTGATCCCGGTGAGATGAAACGGATTGCAGAAGATATCAACCGGATTCTGTACCTGCGGGCTACGCTGAATGAGATAGTTCAGAAAGACTAAAGGGTATGAATATTTGTATCAGGTATTGTTGAGCCTTGCAGCCAGAATTCACATTATCTTCTCATTTTCCAAGGTAAAACTTTCTGCATAAGATATATTATCAGGAAAAGAGAATTATTATTATAATTTGATTCTTGTATGCTTTCCTATACTCAAATATTACAATCTGCCAAAAAAATTCTACAGGTTGCCAATCCATCCCGAATCATCCTTTTTGGCTCTTACGCTCGTGGCGATGCAACTGAAGATTCAGATCTCGACCTCCTTGTAATAGTAAAAAATACGGAGGGGAGAGGAAGGCAGATGGTAACTTATAGAAATGCAATCGGAAGAGTATACCCAGGAATAGGTGTAGATGTTTTAGTGTATGGAGAGGATGAAGCTGCTGATCCATACCCTGGAACGGTATTATGGTGGGCTATAAAAGAAGGAAAAATATTGTATGAAGCTGTTACAGGAAGCTGAACGCCTATTAGAATTGGCTCATGCCGATCAGGATGCCTGTATCATATTATCTCATCACAAAGAGTTACCACCTCATATTATCTGTTTTCATGCACAACAATCAATTGAAAAGGCATTAAAAGCGATTCTCATCTTACACAAACAGCCATTAAGGAGGACTCACGATCTTTCAGAATGTGCCTATCAATTAGAGGAATTGAAAATTGATCTACCTGTATCCATTGAAACTCTTGCATTATTGACTCCCTATGCAGTTATTGGAAGATATGGAGGCATTCATGATGAGATTATTAATATCGAGGAAGCAATTGAACTGATGAATATAATTTTAGAATGGTCATCAGAACAGTTCAATAATCTCCAGGGATAAGATTTTTTTCTATTATTCCGTTTTAAGTGGCTGTTGCACGATTTGCCTTATGCAAAAAGATAATTCCCGTTGATCATAGGTAAGTTTGTATTCCTGATGCTTATAGCCGTTCCCGTAAACGGTTAAAGATCCAGGGGCCCGAACGCCACCCGTGTACCAGGACAACCGGGAAATGAGATACCATCTGTAATACAGGTTTGTATCATGATACTAAGAAGGCTTCTCTGATGTTGATACAAGGATGTATACAGTCTCCTTCATTACATCAATAAGACCTGATGCATGGTTATCGCCGGGGTAACTAATCATGGGTAAAACGATCTACCTCATCCCTAACCCAAAAAATTTATTTTTATTGATTACTACCTGTCATCTGGTTTAATCTCACCGGTATTACAGTCTACCCAATCCCCGTCCAGATTTACACAAGGCCCGGTATAATCAGTATAACCTATTGATGTTTTTTTATCAGGAGATACTGCTGGTTCTTCCTCCTCATCGGGATTATCAAAGTGAGGATCTGTCTCAAAACCGCTGCAGCACGAATGACGATATTTTTTATCTGCAGCACTGCCTTGTTTTTGAACCAGCGTCCGCGTTACGTCAGCAGGGTATACATAATAATACAAATTCTGACATTTCGTTGCATAATTGCTGCAGTCACATCCAAAATCATTGCAACCGTCAGGCGGGGGTTGTGGGAATCCATCAGATTCAAGGGCTGGTTTTGGCTGAGCTTCGGCTGCTGCCTCATGCTCTTCCTGCTCATATGCAACTTCGTGTTCCTCTAATGCAGCGACTGCTTTCTCTCTGGCTCCCCTCAGATCTTCATCAAACCATTGATCATTCCATCTATTCTCAAGAGCGGAATCAAAAGCGATAACCACTTCTTCATATCTTCCTAACTCTGATAAAGCCAGCCCTATCAAACAATATTGATTAGGCGTTATATCCGAATGACCCTCTCGTGCCTCGATACTATTTTCCAATGCATCAACTGCTTCCTCAATCTTCCCAGTTTAAATAAAACCTCCCCTTTTTTAGTCCATAATGAATAAGAACTCATAACCTCCTCAGGACAATCATCCAGTAACAGGTCATAAATTGCGTTAAACTCCTCATATCGTTCTAAATCATATAAACACTGGGCTTTTCGTAGATATGCCTCGTATAAAGGATAGTAAATGTCTACCGTTTTTACTTCCTCTGTTTTTGCCGCATCAATTGCCTTGTCATATATCTCAAGCGCCTGCTCATAATCGCCATTCCATACCATTTCAAGGGCCTGATTGATAAGTTCATTTGAATCCGCACATACCACGTTCGCAAGGATCAGTACTCCCAGTGCGAAAGAAGGAACACAGATAGTCTGTTCATAAGAGGTGATTATCACTCCGAGATGATGAAACCCTGCATGAAATAGTTTTCACTTCACGATACATGATTTGCGGTATAATTAAACAAAATAATAATTCCGGTGATACCGCTCGTATCCCAAAAGCCAGATAACATTTACTCCGAGTTTCTAGCGATAAAACCAAAAAAAGAGACGATAGGACGGTATCATTCATCAGAATGCATACGCCAGGGCCATGTGCCTTCGATCTCAACGACCAGTGCCCAGGAGAGAAATGTTCTGACAAGAACCAGTATGCCCAACGAGATGATACTCTCGATCGTCTGTTCAAGGGCCACAGTCCTGATAACATCAGCAGCAACGAGAATTTCCAGACCTAAAAGAAGCGATTTTCCAAGACCCTGCTTATATCGCGAGTACCGAATAGAGGTATCAGATCTGGTTACGAACGTTGCCCAGATATACTGGCACGTTCCAAAGATAACCGCCCCGAATATAATAATTACTGCCAGGACCTCAATGGTTACTGATGCAGTCTCTATCCCGGTAATGATGACACTATCTGCTGGATGAAACATACATACTCCATACACTTATTCATCATATAAGGCAAATGATGTTTGGCATATCCTTCTCTCAGTTCTTCTGCCGGGTTACAGCCCCCGTCACCAGGGTATTATCGACAGGGTACATATTTTCATTGAGTTCAAACAATCAATGGCATATCGGCTCAAGAATGAGTACAAGCGTGAAATGCGTGCAGAAAAACCAAATCGCAAGGCCTTGAGAATTGATGACTCCATATCCTGATATCCTTTATAGAAGCACTGGCTATCTTTTATCTGGAAAATTGATTTTCCCAGGGATAAAAAGTCTGTCAGACGGGTTTTCTCATGATTTCAGATCCCGGGAGAGAATATTTATTATCTCCAACTAATACTCCTCCATGCATGAAATACAAATCAGGCAGATTATCGCAGTATTGGTTCTTGCAAGTATCATCTTCGTATCCGGGTGTGCTTGTGGAACAGACACTTCCCCGGTACAGGAGGGAAAAATGAATACGATAACCGGTTCGCTTCCCCTCTATGAACCTATGGACGTGAGAGCATCAGTCCCTGATAAACCGCTTCCATACCAGTCAGGATCCATATCCAACCTGAAAAATGTGACATCCGCACTTTCCCTGTCGCCGGAAATCCTTGCAAAGATACAGAAACAGGGATCTGTCGTTGTTGCAAACCCTTTTTATGCCTATGAACAGGATATTGCTGCCCCGTATCAGAACCTCAAAAATAATGATATTCCCATCTTTGTGACCTCTGACACGCTCCTGCACCTCTATCACATCCAGTTTGACAAAACCTTACGGGATCTCGAGGAACGTGAACTCTATGATCAGATCTGGTCACTGGGTAACGATCTTCTCACAAAAAACCTGCGATCATACGAGAAAGAGACCGGAGAGATGAAAGAAGCGGCAAAACGAAATGCTGCGTTCTTCTCAGTCGGCCAGAAACTTCTGCAGCCGGATCCCGGACAGATACAAGAGGAGATAAACCTTGATAATCTGTTCCTTTTAGAGGAAGATGCAGATTCACCTGAATCCTTTACCATCGAGGAGAAAGAAAAATACCGGTTTGAGATACCGGTCCTGGTTCGGGATGAGGTGAATGCGGAACTGTCTCTGATCACTGCTCATGAAGGGTTTTTTGAGTCACCGGTCTTTCATTACTCTGAAGATTACTCCCAGTATGTTCCCCGGGGCCATTACACGGGATCAGAGAAACTCAAGAACTACTTCCTTTCGATGATGTGGTATGGAAGGATGAGTTTTCTCTTAAAAGGCGGTCCTGACGGTATCGTGAGTGAAGAGGATGCACAGATCCAGACCTGTCAGGCACTCCTCATATCAGACCTGCTCCATGCAGATCCAAAACTCTTACAACGATGGAACCGTATCTATGAAACTACCTCGTTCTTTGTCGGGACATCAGACGACCTCGGGCCATATGAATACCGGCAGGCCATGCAAACGGTATTTCAGGGACCCTTTGCATCAGACCAGTGGAGCACAGAGAAGTACCATGAGATAAAGACTGAAATTGCACAGTTCCCGTCCCCGCAGATCTACGGCGGGACCGGGGATTGTGCCGTAGATCCGCCATTTACTCTCGAGGATGCCGATGCCTGCCTCGAGGCAACAAAGGGATTTCGGTTTATGGGACAGCGGTTCATCCCTGACTCGTATATCTTCTCAGAGCTCACCGGGCCGTATACCGGACTATTTACCGGAACCGGATCCCCATTCACACTCGTCGGATCTCTTCGGGGATTTCCCATGGGTCTTGATGCAATGGCATTGCTCGGATCAAACCGGGCAGCAGAACACGTAAAAACCTCTGATAATGCTGAATATGAACGCTACCAGCAGCAGGTTACTAATCTGAGCCTGGAGTTGCCGTCTCCTGATGATCCACAGTGGCAGAAGAACCTCTACTGGGGCTGGCTCTTCTCTTTAATGCCACTCTTTGAGAACCCAAAAGAGGGATACCCTGCGTTTATGCAGACCGATGCCTGGCTTGACAAGAGCCTTTCAACTGCCCTTGCTTCATGGGCAGAACTCAGACACGATACCATCCTGTATGCGAAACAGAGTTATACTCTTCGGGCAACCAGTGCTCCTTTCATCCCGGAAACGAAACCCGTGGTGGGGTACGTTGAACCCAACCCTGAGCTTTACAACCGGCTCTTATACCTCACATCCATGACCCGCACCGGTCTTTCCTCTCTTGACGTTCTTGATGAGTCATCAGAGGATCGGCTGGTCCGCCTTGAAGCGGTTCTCTCCCGTCTTGTTGACATCTCTGTCAGGGAACTTGCAAACAGTGAACTCTCAAAAGACGATTATGAATTTATCGCAACATTTGGCGATACATTAAAAGATCTGCTTGGTGATGTGGATGAGAAGACTACCTGGACGACCATGATAGCAGATGTTCACACTGACACCAACTCCCGCAGGGTACTGGAAGAAGGAGTCGGATTTGTTGATCTCATCCTCGTCGCATACCCGGTTCCTGATGGCAGAATAATCCTCGGTGCAGGTCCGGTACTGACCTATTATGAGTTTACCTGGCCCATGTCAGACCGTCTCACCGACGAGGCATGGAGGGAGATGCAACGGGAGTCCCCGGTAGAAAAACCCTGGTGGACGAGTTCTTTTACTCTTTAACTTTTTTATCTGAATATCAAAATGGGATCACCGGGTCCCCAGCCATTCTGCAACGTCTCCTGACGTGATTATCTGCATCCCGACGGCAGCCATGTCCCGCAGGTTAGACTCATGAACCTCTTCTGTCTGTGCACCGATGGCATCCCTGACAAGGACCGGCAGGTAATTGTAGGCAAGGGCATCAAAAGCGGTTGCCCTGATGCAGTTCGGGGTCTGGATTCCGGTAATATACATTGTATCAATACCTATCGATCTGAGAAGAATATCCAGATCCGTAGCGATAAATGAACTCATCCGTGTCTTTCTGATGAGATACTCCCCCGGGAGGGGAGCAAGATCATCGATGATTGCTGCACCCTTTGTTTCTTCAACCGCAAACGGAGTTTTTAGGAAAAGTTCCCGACGTGTCAGTTCCACATCAGATCCATCTCTGCGATGAATCCTCTGGATATGAACCACCGGCAGTTTCTGGTCCCTGAAATGAGAAAGCACCGATTGTATCTGTGGAATTACCGCCAGAGCGCCCGGGATCGGCAGGGGAGCTTCCGGTCCGATAAAATCATTCTGCATATCAATGATGCACAGGCACGGGTTTGTCATACCTAACCGATCTGCATTACGACCGGATAACCATACCGCCATGGGAAAGAGAGGATATTTTTGATATAATAACCGGGCATCCTTTTCGGTTTATTTATTTCAGATACAAAAATCCGATAAAACTTGTTTTTTAAAAACCAAAAGAGATACCTGTTGCCAGCAAAGATGTACTGGGAAAATAAATCACAAACACCCGTATTCGCTGACAGACTGCATGAGCAAACCAACCAATCACAAAAGGATAGAAAAGGCAGTTTTACGTCTCTGTTCTGCAAAAACGAAAGGGGAACTCGGAATCGCAATATCAGAAGAGATACTGCGGTACTCCCTGCAGGATCTTGCCATAATCGGGGGGAACATCAAACGAGAGACTGATAAACTCCCGAGTCCCTACCGCGAAAAGATCAGGCCGTATTTTGACAAACAACTCTTTGGTATGTATCACCGGTTACTCGTGATGTACCGGTCAGGCAGGTTTCGCACCATGACCGATCAGATAACCGATAAAAAGACCTATGAATCATACTGCAGTATGATAGAGACCGGCTGCTATAGCAGCGAGGAAGCTTCAGGAACCGATTTTTATCTCGGAAATCCGGTAAACACCCTTTTTTATTACCTTATCAGTGCTTTTGCCATGTTTGTCATGGAAGAACCCGGCCACCCACAAGGAACACCATTTCCGGGAGGATTTATTGTAGAAAAACGGCAGGATGGGTATTTTTGTCCTCTCAGAGACAAGGAAGAGGATATCCCCTTCTCCATCTGTAATTACTGCCCTGCAAAACAGATGGAAGGGGTATAAATCCCACAACAAAAAAAACTGATGCAATGCCTGCCTTTCCTGATTACAGGTGGTATGCATACTGCCATTTTTTAAGTTCCTTTCTTCGTTCCTGGTAATCGGGCATGATATCACCCATCAATCGCCAGAAATTCTCTGAATGGTTCTGATGAACAATATGGCAGACTTCATGGGCGGCAACATACTCGACAAGAGATAGCGGCGCCATCAAAAGAGCGATATTAATCATAATCTCATGTTTTCTCCATGAAAATGACCCCCATTTTCTTTTGACCGTATTGAACCTGATCGTCGGGACTGGTTTTTGAATCATATGGGAATACCGGTTTACCAGATCAGGCATCAGTAAAGAGGCTTTATTCTGGTACCATTCAGTGACAAGTCTTTGTACCGGTTCTTGATGAGAAGAAGAGCAGATGTCAGGCGGTATGGTTACGATGATACAGTCTTCCTCTAATGTGACACCGGCATTTTTAAATCCCTCTCTTATATCGAGTAGATACCGCTTTCCAAGGTAGTAAAACACCTCTCCCGTCATGTACTGCCGTTGTGCCACGATCTGAACCGAATCGAAATACTCCTGCTTTTTCTCGATCCATCTCTGTTTCGAGAAGATAAATTCTTCAATCGTCTCGATGTTATACTGAACCGGTGACTGAATCACCAGTTCTTTATCTGGGGTAATCTGTAAGGAGTACGTCTTTCTCCGGGTTCTTATCTGTAACCGGTACTGGAAGGAATGAGCATCGGAACAGCAGAATATCTGATACGGAACAGAGGGTTGAAACTGCATATGAGAATCTTTCCTGACTGCTTCAGCCAGTCTCTCCCGGGTCTCCCGGATCCATGCTTCCTGCTCCCGAATCTTTTTCTTCACCATCTTCCGGTTGTATGCCCATGGAACCCTGACCTCCAGTTTCCCGGTAGGGAAGAGAATAAATGAGATACAAGTCCGGTTCACAACCCGGGTAACCGTATATCCTGTTGAGAGGGATGGGATACCCTTTGTAGCCGGGCTTTGTGATGAGGACATTATCTGCTCCCCGGATTTCTGTTCCAAAGACGGATTTGGGACATTCCCGGTGGTTTTTGTATCAAGTTCCCCGGTAACAAACTCCCTGATTTCTACTATACTGCTCCACCGGGGAACAAATACCAGGATAGTCCCGGCATCACTTACCATAAGACGATAGGTATCAAGGAGTGTTGTAGGAAAGATCCAGTAAAAGGCCTCATGCCCGTCTTTGAGATGAACCGTATCAGTCTTATGACTGTCAGGGTACGGATTCGCATTTTTTATCCTGGTTCGTATCCACGAGGTATTCGCAATGATATAATTCCCGAGTTCAGGAAGATGATAATCTGGCGGGACCGATGCATGAACCATCCCGTCTTTGCAGGTAATTTTTATATTTCCTCTTTTTGTATTAACATGAATCAGGTACCGGATCGGTTCACCGTCTAGTCCGAAGAGGATATTATAGGGAAGTGACGGATCGTAAGGAATACTAGGCCGCTCTGTCCTTTTCTTTTCTGCCTTTTTCTCTGCCTCTTTCTCTGCTTTTGCCTTGTTCTCAATAATCCAGGCAGCCTGTTCAGTAATAAATTCTTCAATATCCTGTTTTGCGGTATGCGAAGGAACCCGTGCCTCAAGTGAACCGTCTGGCAGGATAAAAAGTTCCATACGCTTCCGTGCAGGATTGATACGCAACCGGTACGATATATCTATCTGCCGGTTCTTCAGATGAAAGAGCATCACTTCAGGTATCTGGTTCATCTCAAAAATTCTGCTCACTCCCGGGTAGTCTGGTAACTGGTTTTAGTAATGCAAATCCATTATCATATAGAAGATGAAACATCCGGCAATCCTCCCCGCCCTTCTCACTCTTCTCATTATCGTTCCGGTTATCGGTACGCAGATAATATATTGGCATGGATCAGAGATAGGATCTTCTGATTGTGCTCCCCTCCCGTCATCAAACCCTGCCTTTTGGATGGTTATCGGGCAGCAAGAGATGGATTGTGGCAATTATACCGGTGCAGAAAAGGCATACCGCTCCGGACTTTCCATAAAACCTGACGATCCCAATCTTTTGAATCTCCTCGGCCTTGCTCTCATCTCAGAAGGAAAATTGAAAGAGGCCATTCCCCTGATTACCCGGGCTGTTTCCATAAAACCTCATGCAGCGCCGTTTTATTGCAATCTCGGGACTGCATATGCAAACAGGACCGATTATGATACTGCAATCAGGTACTACCGAAAAGCAGTCACCCTCTCCCCATCATACCTGCTTGCCTGCAACAACCTCTGTCTT
>JAFGOM010000098.1 GCA_016926505.1 Methanospirillaceae archaeon | reverse complement strand
GGAATAATCGCAATTTTTCATATGAAGATATAAACATCCAGACAAATGGCGACATAAAACCAAGTTGCCCTTTCGGTAACGTCAATTCAGTATTCCTAACAATAAAAGCAGCAAAGAGATCTGATTTGGCATCAGGATAATTGGTTTTTAGGAATTCTCTTAACCTCTCATTCTGCCCTTTCCCTCCCATATACGGGGGATTGGCAACCACCACATGATACCTGGGCTGCAGGTATTCTGCCTGTTTCAAGATTTGGAGCACCTTCTGATGGGTCTCAAAAATCACCAGGTCTGAAGAGAGATTCATCCCGGCAAGCATCTGGGAGGTATCGGTAACATCAGAGATGACAGGACGGATAAGTGACCCGAAGTTCTCTGCCTCCGTAAACTGCAGGAGTGTCTCAGTAAAGCCGGAAGGAAAGAGATTGTTCCCGATGGCATTTTTATATTCCTCAATCTCATGCTCAGACAGCTCACAATTCTCAAGCACACAGATATTTGGCTGGACCGGGTGTGAAAAGAACTTCCTGCTCTTCTGCCTCGCTTTCATCACGAGGGCAAATGCTGCAAGTGATCCGGCACGGCGATCGATCTCGATACCAAAGAGATTGTATTTGAGGATAAGTTCAGGGATCTCCTGCTCGAGGTACCCTTCTTCAAGGTAGATGGCATACAGCAGGTCAAAAGCATACACAAGGATATGCCCTGAACCACAGGCAGGATCACAGATCTTTAAGTCTTGTGGGGACGTAATTTTGAGATAATCAGTCTCCTTCTCATCCGGATGAATGTAATACTCCATCTTCTCATACAACCGGGAATGGGGACGGTTGAGCATCCAGAGCCGGCCAAGGGAGTTCTCGACCATGTACTGCACGATCCACTTCGGGGTGAAGAGCTGGGTCACTGCCGGGATCTGTTCAACCGTATACTGCTTCTTTGCCTTGATGAGGATATCCTTCTTCTCGGCGATATAGTCCTGATATATCCATCCGATGATCTCGGTCTCCTTCCAGTCCTCCTCGCTGATAATCGTGTTTACATCAGAGAGAAGTGACTCGGTATGAAGCAGCCGGTCAGGGAAGAGAAGTTCGGTATAGTCCTCTATCGGCTCAAAGAGAAACGGCATCGAGGTATGAAGAAAGTTACAGAACCGCAGGAACAGGTAGCAGAAGAGCTCTTCGTTCCTGCCCTCTGACTTCAGATCAAGGATAACATCCGGGTCAGTATCAAGGAACGAGAGATCGCGTGCCTTTGAGATGATATCAGGCTCGGTCTTTCCCGGTGATGCAGAAGAAAAGACCCTGACCGGCAGGTAACCGTTTGCTTCCATGAACCTGATAGCAACGAACCGGTTAAACCAGGTATAGGTAACCTCCTCCATCACCTGGTCATATCCTTTCTTCCCGATATCCCTGATTAACTCATTACGCTGGTCTTTGATGCTGATGGGATACACCTTCCCGCCGATAATGACAGAGTCCTCATAAACCTCCTCCTCTATCAGGATCTCCTTTGAAGATATCCCGTAAAATGCAGCCCGTTTTTTCGTTACCTCAAGTAAATCCTTTCGCAACGAATCAGAAAATTCCTGGACTTTTGACTTGTCCATTCTCAAGCCACCTGGATTTTTTTCGTTTTAAGCAATTCCTGAAATTTCTCTTTGATATGATTAAGATAGATATCGAGATCTTCTTCTGTCTCTATGGTCGTATTGGTTCGGAATAATTCAGTTGAATTGATAAGATACAGTTCTTTTCCCGGGTCTGGTTTGGGATCTATTTCAGTCTCTTGAGCCTTAATTCTCTCTTCGGTTTTATGGTATATCGTCTCATAGAGTTTTGATAAATATCCGGTCTGAATTTTTAAGTGTGAACAGTCTTCTGACTGTAATGCTTTAGTAACATATCCGTTAAATGTCTCACTTACTTCAGGAGCAATGGATTCTCTGTAGAAATTTGAATAACGAAACTCACGATCAGTCTGTTCTCTGAATAATTCAGCAGAATTCTCCAACTCTTCCCGAAATTTCTCACATGACTCTGCAAGTGACGACTCGATAGAGCTCTGTAGGTTGGGTAGTTGTTTAATGTCTGAATACGGGTTATCTGATCTGATAATCCGCATCAGCTCTTCAAAGCTTTCCCTGGCATCTTCATCCAGGAACATCTCATTTCGCTGGTACTTTTCTGACTTGTCCAGGATACGTTTAAAGATCTCCTTCTGGCTTCCTTCGAAAAACCTGACTGCTACATCAGCCTCTCCAGCCAACCGGGCAATCTCATCCTTATCCTGTGAAAGCCGCTCGAGAAAAGCTGTCGGGTCTGTAACCGAAAGGATATCCCAAAGCAGGAATTGATATGGTTCAATCCTCTTTTTCCCCGGGTATCGCGGCTCTTCTGAGTATTTTACCAGATCATCTGATAATTCCTGTTTCTTCTCGTCAAGAACCGAACATGCAAGGTCATAAAGCTCGTGTTCCTTCTCGGGAAGGTCTGTTTTATCATAGATATCTCTGAGAATTGACTTCACATCCTGGAGAATTGCAAGGTTTATCTTCGTGCGAATCTCGATGATAATCTTGTCAAAGTTCTCCCGCCGGGTCAGGTACTTGGTAATATCCTCGGGATTTCGTGAAAGAAAGGTCTTTTGGTACCGGAGCCTGATATCTTCCCCCTTAAAGAGCGTTGCAATAAGACCAGATATGGTCAGACTTTTCCATCCATATGGTTTCCTTGAAAAATGCGAGATACATTCGCTCATGACCACCGGGATCTTCTTCTCGTGTTTCACGCTGAAATAATCACGCATCTCCCCAAGCGCAAGATGATTTGTATCTGATTTGCCAAGCCCCCATCTCTCAAGATCATCAGATTTAAGAAGCCCTAAAATATCCGATTCAGACTCAAAATCCATCGTCACGTAATCTGACTTACGATAAACATTTTTAATGAGCCGATCAAAACCGTCTTTGACCCGCTCTTTCGGACTCCCTGAAAGCAGCGGGACTTCTACTCCGTCAATAAAGACCCTGGCATACTTCACACCTTCGTTTATTGCAGAAACTGATGACTCTAACAGGGCATCTGCCTCACGCTGCTTCCCGATGAGAATGCTTTGCATAAGATCATCATCCCGGTTTGACCGGTTCTGTTTTAGAAACTTCCTAATCTGCAGATATCCTTCTATCTGATCCGTAAACAGCAAATCATCAGGGAAAACAAAAAGAAGGGTGTCATCAGAATCAATAGAACTTAAATTCTCCCCGCCAAGTGACTGCTGGCCGTCTCCCCTGAAGAACTCATCAGAGAGAGGAGACAAAAACCGAATCGTAAGGTCTGCATCTGAGGATCCGGAAATTTTGTCATCCACTGACTTATTGAACTTGTAATCACCATATGATTTCTGGCAGATGGTATTGGATGAAAAAACCTGCTCATAGATCTCCTGGACAACCAGGTGCCGGTCAATATCAATCTGCTTAATCTCCCGGTTTATCTCCTGTTCTTCGTTTGTCAGGAAGTGAAACGTATCTCCTGATTTACTAATGAGAGTCTCCTTCTCCAGCCGGTTCAGAGAAGCAATCACCTGGTCCCGGAGTTTTAGTTTATCCTCGTCCACATAGGTCAGTGACAAAACTATCATATTGTCAAGGGTCGTCGGGAGTTCCTGTACATGCCTGATCATAAAGAGTGTCTTTAAAAGGAGACAGTCAAAATCTTCGAGATGCTCATTATCTCCTGCCTGAATGATTGTTTTTTTGATAATCGGATCCAAAAAACTCTCTATTGTGTCATAAAACGAGTAAAACGGTATCAGTGCCCCTAGTTCGTAACTGCCATACCGTTCTGCCGACTCCTTGTAGGCATTGAGCATCGACCGCTCACCCTTGGCAAGGTGCTTTCCGGTAAACCCGGTTGTCCGGATCTTCTCAAACACTTTTTGCAGAATGATAAACTGGTACGGAACAAAAGGATATACTGCCACAAAATCAGCATCATCACGGTAATTTTTCATCTCCGCACCCCCCTGCGAGAACGATATCAGGTTTTTGAGGATGATCTTCTTCTCTTCATAAAAAAGAGACAACATCTCCTGGAACTCTTCTTTCTTGCGCAAAATCCTCTTCTTGATAACCTCGTCAACATTTGCACTTGAAAGGCTGACCCGTGTATCAAACCGTGCCTGAATCTTGGAAAAGTCCTGTTTTACCTCTTTTCCTTTCATCGCTTTTAAGGCAGTCTCAATATCAGCCTGCGATGTCACGATAATCCAGGCCTTCCCATTTAAGATTGAACCAAGATTCTCAGCAACCGTCTGCAGGTTCAGCATCAGTTGACTATTATCCCCGATATACTGGCCTATCTCATCTATCAGAAAGATAACCTGATGATCTCTCCCCTGCTTTCTGCAATAGGTATTTACTGCCTTTGCAAATTTTTCAGGAGTTAAAATATAGTTCTGACCATCAGATTCAAACATCCGGTGTGATGCTTCCCTGCTCTGAAAATCACATCTGCACAGGGCCTCAACAATATCATCCTGTTCAAACGAGTACCTGGTCCTGACTTCCTCCCACGGTTCTCCTGCAATATCTTTTATCTCATCTTTAAACGACTGAAGCAGATCTTTCTCTTCAAGATTCTCCTCAAGTTCTGCAATCCAGAAGACATCACCAAAATATCCCCTTTTCTCATTAAAGACCCGCATCAGGATATCGACAATCCGCTCTCCTGTCTCTCCTGACTTTGAATCGATATTAAACAGGATAACATCCTTGGTTCCAGTCCTGACCGACGTATCAATTGCATTAAAAATATCAGCGTCTGATATCTTCTCTTCAAAAAATGAAAGGGCTGTTTTTCCCTTCACTTCACGATTCTCAAGAAGATACGATAAAATTTTGAGAAAATGAGACTTTCCGGATCCAAAGTCACCAGAAATCCATACTCCTATCTTATCGGTCGGATTGGTAAGTGCTGATGCATATCGCTGAAAAAATGTATCAATGTATTTAAGTGACTCCCGGGTCACAACATACTCATCAAGTTCGGTAAAGACATTATGGTCATCTTCCTGATCAACCTTTATGACGCCGTTAATCTCTCTCCTGATATCATGAATAAATAAGTCCTGGATTATTGGTTCCATTATCAATCACCCTGTTTTATGTCTCTTTGCTGTCTATCATCCGGAATGCCCGGTAATAGTTCGCATCCTTAAATCTTCCAAAAAGACTCAGTTCTGAATTATTGTAATTACCCGGATAAAATACTACCAAGGGAATATTCCCTAAAACCGGTTGTAAATTATTTAAAATTGAATGGGAACGGATAAGAGGCCAGACCTTTCCAATCCCCACAAGAAAGACAACTTCAACAGGTTCAGAAGAGTGTAGTCTCTCTGCAATGAATCTTTTAATGATATCTGGTTTTAGTATTATCCGAAGTTTATTGAGTAACTCATCCGAACCTTTCCTTGTTTCAAATTCTATTACTTGCTCATACGAAATCTTACTCTGGATAATCTCAAGACATAATTCATAGAGATCTAAAATAACAACAGCAATTGAATGAGCTTTCATAATATCCTCTATTCTCCGAATCGAATGTCTGATAAAGAGTTCATCTTCAGGGGGATAATCAAATATCCAAAACGGGATCTCGTTTCCAAGCCCTCGTGCTTTTAAAAAGACATCAGTTACAATTTTTTCTTTGATTAATTCAATCCGGGCTTCTGTTTTCATTGATAATAACCAGTTATTAATGATATACGTATCAAGGGATAGGTTTTTTGAAATGTTTTCAAAGACTGTTGTTGTTGTCATCTCTGATCATGACTGTGACATCAGCAACAATGGGTTTGAATCGGTACAATTACTTTGAGTAACACATTTTATCGACTTGAATAACACTATCTTGCTCCTTTTTCGTATACTCCGCCTCTCCTTCACCTTCATTAATCAGTTCAATCAAAGCATGCCCGGTCCTCTTAACACCGATATCATATTCAATGAAGAGATCAACCAGTTGACTGCCGTTCATAAGACCGACCAGGGTTGCATTGGTTCTTCTTCAGCATATTCCTGAAGAATCTGCTCAGCTGCATCACCAGATGAAAGAGTAGCCTCTTCCGGGTTTTTCTCTGCAGGTTCTGGAAATTCCGCCAGCCCATAGATGCCAGGACAATATTGTTGAAATCGCGATGTTGCTCCTTTAGTATTGATATCAACAACAAGGAGTCCATTGATTGTACGTTCGTGTGTTTTTCCTTTGCTCTTCCAGAGATTTTTTTCAGGAATCCGCCGGGTAATTTCCATGTAATGAAGAGGATCGCCCGACTCTTTCAGCACAGGAAAGACTGCATCAGGGACTATCACTGAATCACCTGTAGAAATGAGGAAAGACCTGTCAGTGGATCCATGGTTCGCCTGGTAGATAAGCCTGTACCTGTCTTTGACTTTCTGATACGCTTGAGTGGTTCGGATAAGAGGTTATGAAGTAAGCCCGTTCTGCCCTCCGAATTGTTGTTGAGGTTGGATGGTTCGGATAAGAGGTTATGAAGTAAGCCCGTTCTGCCCTCTGATTTGTTGTTGAGGTTGGATGGTTCGGATAAGAGGTTATGAAGTAAGCCTGTTCTGCCCCCTGATTTGTTTTTGAGGTTGGATGGTAAGGAGGTAAGATCCCATTCGATCTCCAGAGGTCGTGTTTCTCTTCTCTTCTTCATCTCACAATCCCGCTGTAATCAGGCGGCATATACTCTTCAATACAAAAAATAATTGAATTTCTCCTTAATACACATCCCATCCTTCCATCATCCGGTGCCTCCGCCGGTTCATGCTCTCCATCCCTGAGTCATTCCGGGACCGGGTTTCGCCATCGCCGGCAGGCACGGCAAATACCGCCATGTGTATCACCTCGTTTTCACAGACAAGGGCAGAGCCTGCAACCTCTTTTCCTGCAATCCGCCAGTCTTCTCCCATGCCCGGTGACGGGAACGGGGTGGTTGGTGCAGAAGAGATAGCGGATACAAAGGATGACACATCTTCTTCCTGTACGGCATCATCCTCTGACCTGCCCTGTGCGTTATCTTTCGTATCCAGCCCTGCCCCATTCCCTGTAGAATTCCTGTTCCTGACCCGTATCGCCTCCATCGCATAGGACCGGATGAGCTTCTCGTGCACCTGCCGGTAACAGCCGGGACAAGAAAGGTACTCTAGACCGGCGGGAATCCCATTAAGAAACACGATAATCCCCTGCTGATCCGGCTGACAGGGAAAAGCATCTACATAACGTTTCAGCGATTCCCTTGCATGCTCATGGGCGTCCTTCATGGCAGATGTCGGAGCGGATACATGGCAGGCAGAGATCTCATCGTCTATCGCAGTCCAGAGTTCTCTTTGGTTCGATCGGAATGATTGAGCGCTATGAAGGTTCTCTGATACCGAGCGGTTCTTTCGTGCCCGTACATCCCTGCTCATCATGACATCTGAGTCGGCAAAATGCTCAGAGGTATAACTCCACCGTCCTGATTCGGTGCAGCTGACCGGGATGATGATGGTTTTTCCCGGAGGAACGAGAATGCTTGTGTTGGCAACCCGGTTCTGCTTCGCTCCCGCCAGTTCCTCACCGTCCATGATAAGGACTGCGATATCTCCGTTATTCGTAACCGAGAGTTCAGGTACACTCCCTCCGGTACTCACTTCCTGGATCACGAGCCTTCCTGATGAGAGTGCCTCGGATAGCATGATATACGATACATTCTTCTCTTTTCCCGGCATT
>JAFGOM010000014.1 GCA_016926505.1 Methanospirillaceae archaeon | reverse complement strand
TCTTAAGTTATAGTCGTTAGATGCATTTGACCTCCAATGAGCTAGGGTGGATATAGCGGATGCTATAGGTAGAAACCTTGAAAAAAGGGGCAATGAAACCGTTTTTTCCCTTTATGATCATGACAGTCTGATTTTTTCGTATTGCATACAGAATTTACAGATAGATTTGTGACCATTGAGGTGCCGCATGTTGATATACTTTTTGACCCTTGATTTGAGATTGGTTGAAATTACTTTTTAATATTTATTATCAATATTGTATTACTATCAAGAGACCGCCGTCGCTAAACTGAGATAGATGAACGGATATGGGTAATGTAAAAAAAAATAGAAGGGATTCTAAATGATTACTCCACCGTTGTAACCGCTGCTCAGAGTCTTCTGAACAAGTGAAGATGCCCCTACTTTTGGCTTGATCTCAAGAGTAAATGTTTTCCCTGCGGTTGGTTTATTTGTCAAACCAAGCTCAACCTTTGTTCGATCACCTGGCTGTAAAAGACCAGCTAGAGAATTGGTAATCGTTGAAACTGCTCCTCCCTCTAACGTGTAGAGAAAGTCTACTTCTGCCATATTTTGTGCCTGGCCACCTTCAGGAATAGTAAGATAGAAGGTAAGCGTAGTGATAGTTGTTCCATCTCCATACAACTGTCCATCAAGGACCATGTTGGATGTTGCCTGCTTGATACCAGAATAGGTTACTTCCTGTGACTTCTGGGTTGCAAAGAACCCGGCTCCTAACATGACATAGGAGAATACCGCGGCCACGACGACAAATGCAATCAATACGATTGCTGCTTCAAGGCCGGAAAATGCTGCTTCTTTCTTCATAACAATACCCCTGTCCGGCTCACCCGGACTATTCTTATTATCGTTTTTATTAGCAATATATTTTTCTCCCTTCGCTCACATGAGAACAGACCCACCTTCAAATGACTCAGGTAAATGATAGGTGACAAGGGTTGATGCCCCTACTTCCGGTTTGAGTTCAATCGTAAACCATCCTCCCGGAACAGGGCCTGAAACGTCATCCAATCGAAAGATTCTCTTCTCACCAGGAAGCATCACTTCACTTCCATCTACACCGAAGTGATGATAGTCAGCGGTACTCCCTCCATATGTGAATTCCCTTACAATTGAGGAGTCAACTGAGTGAGTATACACAATCAACAGATCATTTAAATCCTGTGGTTGTCCCGTTTCCGGAATTGCAGCACTAAAAGTAACTTCATCAAGTGCAGTTCCTGGTCCTGCCACTAATGAAGCATATACTGCCCCTTCTAAATATATGGTAGAAGAGGCCAATCTGTAGCCGGAGGTAGTCGTTTCTTTTGTCTCTTCTGCGGCGTAAAAACCTGAACTCATAACACTCATTGCAAACACAGCAGCGACAACCACTAATGCTATGACAATTATTGCTGCTTCAAGACCACTAAAACCCTCATCTTTCGCATACATAAATGCTTCCCTGTAACTTCTATATTAAAATACTGATAGTTAACACTTATGGCTCGTCTTAAAGTCAGAAATAGCATTGATAATTACAATAAAAATATGCAATTTCCAGGATCACTGATTTTTATGAATTAGTAAGGAAAATCTCTTCCTTTTCACTTCAATCAAAATTTGGATTCATTCCCGTTAATGCGGGCCAGTTCCTCAGCAGCCCTGACCCGGACTGCCACATCAGGATCTGAGAGAAGCCGGGTCAGAACCGGCACAAGATCCCGGGATTCCGTAAGTTTAATTAAAGCCCGCACAGTCCGTAGCCTGACACCGGCATCAGGATCGTTCGATGCCTCGATGAGATAAGGAACAATTGATTCATCCCCGATCCTTCCAAGCGTTTTAACCGACTCACGCCTGACATAGACCGTTTCATCAGAAAGGAGGGAGAGGATCGGATCAAGAGTAGGTAAAACGCCCTGGCAGATACGGAGTGCAACTACACAACCAAGCCTTACATGCCAGTTTGGATGGGATACGCCCTGCAGAAGATCCGGAACCGCAACATCACCAAGATGACCAAGTGCTTCTGCCGCTGCCTCCCGCACATACCGATCCTCGTCCTCCAGTGCTTTAAGGAGGGCAGTAACCGCTTTATGGGAAGTACTCGTCTCAAGTGCCTCTGCAGCTGCCCTTCGGACATACGGGCTCGTATCACGAAGAGCACTTATGATGGGAAAGAGAGCACGTTCATCTGATAATTCGGACAGTGCATAGACCGCTTCTCTCCGCTCATCCTCGTCAGAACTCTGAAATCCGATAAGTATTGTATCAAAATCGCCCTGAAATCTGCCGGTATCCAGGCCTTTTCTCTTTTCACTCCTCGTTATCAGGTCAGATATAACTGCCTCAACAAGCCGCCGGTCCTTTACATACAAAAGCAGCACCATGATCGTCGCGAGATCAAGACCAGTATAGAGCATCACAAACGAGATACTGAATTCATACCCAAACAACTCGGTGAATATCCAGAATGAAAATATTGCAACAAGGATGATTCCAATGAGTTTCATGCCTGACTTTGGAAACCAGAGTGCAAGCAGGATAATCGGAATGAGGTACAGATGAGGGATAAAGACATAGATAAACCGGAAACCCGTCCATGGGCTTGCCCATAGAACATAGACCGAAACAAAAAGAGAAATTAATGAAAGAATTGCAATAATTACTACCTTACCGGTATCGATATATCCCCGGTGAGATCGCAGAAACAAAAGGAGAGAGGAGAGTGAGTTCCGGACAGGCATCATATGAAAAAAACCTCAGACTTCACCAAAGATACTCATCCGGGCTGCATTTTCTATCGTATTCTGGTTCTTGATAGCTGCCTGCTGGTGCTCCGGAGTCTCCCAGACATAATACTTGTCAAGCTGCATGAGTGATATCCACCGGTTCGTCAGATCCATGATAAGCTGGTATATCAGGAGATAGGTGTCAGGACAGGGATCATGACATACATCGCTAACCTTCATCTCTTTCATAATTGAGACCATCGCATCACCGACGAGTTTTGTCTGGTACCAGGGATTCTTCTGCCACCGGTGGGTAAGCATCTCCATGAGATTGAGATTTTTAAACTTTTTTAATTCCGGGATGTTTATCATCGGATTGAGTTTCATCTCGCTCATGATCTCACCAAGGATGAGATCACGGGCATAAAACATCCCGTTATGCATGACAAAATACCTTCTCGGGATGTAATCCTTAAACGATACGAGATCATGCATATCCCGCATACTCTCCTTCATCAGGTAATATACCTGGGCATTTCTCATCACCGGGCACATCCGCGATATCACGATGTTTGAGAAGAGGAAACCGGGAAGTTCAATGAGGGTCTCAAAGAAGAGCATATAAAGGTAGAACATCAGCTTCTTCTTCATCCAGAACTCCATGTGCCGCGTCTTCTCATCTTTGAGTACATCAAGGTAAATCTGCTCCATCCCTGACGTAACCGACTCCTCGGTAAAAGAGAGAACCTGAAAAACATTATTCTTATGCCCGATACCCTTCAAAAGCAGCCGGATGGCATTCTGACCGATAACAAAGTCTTTCAGCATTCCTATCTGCTGATTTGAGAAGGCAATTACATTCCTTGTTGTATCGAATGAGTACGAATCAAGAAGTATCCCTTTCCGTGGTGCTTCGGGTTTTCGCTGCAGATGAATGGTGATAGCAAGCTGCTCTTCCACATGATCAAGGAGTGACTGCAGCGAAGAAGAAATCTCATATCGGTTTTCCATAAATCCTCTCTTTCAGATAGATAATACGTCATTTTCGTGTGTAATACCCATTCGTGACGCCTGAAAATAGTATCGGTTCCTCACTCCGTCCTTTATAAGGAACGATTACCTATGCACAATAGTTGGATATACTATTATTAAATCAGATCTTTATGCGTATCAGAGGAAAAACACCATTTTTCCTGATTTATCGATACCTTCATTATATAGAGCATATCTATAACCGGCAGAAGATAGTATACTCTAATTAAGGGTGTGATATTATGGCTGAAGATGTTAAGACATACTTAAGCAAACGGGACATACTCCTCAATAAGGCCGACAGACTCGCACTCGAGGCAGATCAACTCTCCTATCAGGGAAAATATGAAGAAGCAATCGAGAAGTATGACCAGGCACTTACCATTTATCCCAGTAACCCGGATCTCTGGGCATTTAAGGCAATCACTCTCTCAGGGGGCCTGAATAGAAATGAAGATGCCCTGGTATGCTGGGAAAAGGCAAAAAAACTTGACCACGTTTTAGCTGATGCTGTTGAGTACACCGCAAATGCTCCCATGACCGTGTATGAACGTGATTTAAAAGATTTCAAGGGAAGCACGGCTGACCGGATCAGGAATCTTGTCAAGCAACAGGCATCAGAACAGAAGAAAAAATAATTACGTTCTTTTTTTCCCTTCGATAGCAGCGATATGCTCCTGTGTTTTATCCACGAGTACCGTCTCCCCTTCGAGCCCGGCAATCTCTTCTATTGCTTCAAGCAGGTGAACCGTATCCTCGAGAAAACTCAAAACATCAGCAGGAAAAATCTCGATACCAAATAGATCAAGGAGATACGCGCTGATCTCATGATGGTTTAAACCAGACTCACGAAGTTCAATTATCTCTTTTGCAAATTTTTGCTCAGGACAGCCGCAAAAGGGGTGTTCCCTACAGGAACAATCCAAAAATGTCTTGTGAAAGGAGACTATCTGTTCCCGTGTCGAGTGATCAAAGAGATCAAATACAATCCTGGTTGCAAGGGCATCTAACACCGCCCCATGAAATGCGCCATCGGGAATGCGGTACCCGAGTTGTTTTGAGAGTCTCCGGTTGAATTTAATGCGTGCCTTGGACGCGATCACGAGTTTTCCCCGGCCTCCTCGTCAAAATTCTTCAAAGATGCGAATGCCTCGTTTATCATCTCGATCTCGGTAAGCCACTCATCAAAGAGGGTTGGTTCTGCACTCTCCTTGATATAGCGCCCGCAACAGGAGCCACCGTTTATGACATTGGCACCGATACTTGCTGCAACCTCCATCGCCTTCTCCATATCAGTTTCTGCAGCTTCACGCCCGGTTTTTACCAGTGTCTTGATATCCCCCTCATATCCACCCGCAAGATATGCCCGTGCACTGGCAAAGAGAATCATCACCGATAACTGCAGGGATTCGACGATGGAACCCAGCTCTTCTTCACAGACGGGTGCCATCACGATTCGTTCCACATCGTCTATCTTCTCATTCGTCTCTTCAGGCGTAAACCTGCCATTCTGGTGGAGCTTGATAATTTTTAACACAGACAGGCAGATGTCAAGGTTAAAATTATACAGCAGCTGGAACCCTTCCGGCATCTCATCTTCATCATCACCTGAAAAATCTGCTTCTGCAAGTGTTTTTATCCAGTTATCCCATCGTTCCTGATTATAAAAGATATAAAACAACTTCATTGGTTCATTTTTCGATGAATCTTTTGTATTTTTCCCCTTCTTAGCCATTGTATACACCTATATTCCTGTTAATAATAGACCTTTTGGTACATCCAACTCCTCCTGTTTAAATCATGTAGTGCAGGATATGAATTCCTGGAGCTAAATAACTGATGATCGCAGGAGGAACCGGACTGATAATTTTAATTCCCATCACTTCTGCATCACCGGGCAGGGATGACAGGCAACCAGTCTGAAATAATTTCGGTGCCGGTAACCGACAAAAGAAAAAACCGGTTCTTCTCAATTATGTATACCCGGACTGAAGGATGAATGATGCACGACCTCCTTTAGAGGCTCGATTCAGGTTATCAGGGTATCTTTTTTGATTCAAAAAACGGATGATTTTCTGGCATCCCGCAAAGAAAAGCACAAAATTCATCCATCAATACACCCGTAAAAAAAATACCGTATCGGTTCCCTGCGAATTCCCGGGATTTTTTATCCTACAGAGAGTCCGTTGTTTCGTGCAATCTCCTGAAATGACCGCGCCAGGTAGGAAGCCTGCCGATCGGAGACCCCATAGGTATTCATCTTCCAGATGCGGGTAGACCCGGGAATTATCCCGGTAATGCCCTGCTCACGTAATGCGCTTATCAGGAAATAACCCGATTTTTTATGTTTCTTTGCAACCCTGTCAAACGAATTATTCGTATTCATCCGGGTCAGGGTATGCCTGCGCGGATACTCACTTGCTACCTCTGTTCCTTCAATGGAAAGAAGAGCATCGACTACCTTGTTTGCATAGGCAACCTGTGTCCCGAACCGGTTAACGCGCTCGCGCACATGAGGAAACGATGCCATCATACCGACTGCGGTGGCACCCATAAGCGTGCACCCGAGCATCTCCACCTCTTTTAAACCAAACGACCGTTTTGTCTGATCACCGGTAATAGAGGTAGTCCGAAATATTTTTTCTGTCCACTCACTGCTCGTCGCAAGCACTCCCGACGGCGCAGGAGCTGCCATACTCTTATGGCCGGAGCCTATAAGAAAATCCACTCCCAGATCTTTACCCGATACCGGCATGATTCCGACTGAGTACGCTCCATTGCAGAGAACCGGAACATCATACTGGTGGGCAACTGCTGCGATCTCGCGAACGGGATGGATATTTCCATACTGGTAATCAACCTGTTCAACAAAGAGAAGCGAGGGGGGTCTTTTCTCCTGTCGTATCACCTCCTCGATACGCTCTGCAACCGCATCAGGAGTGATAATATGCCTGCTGTCAGCCATCACTTCAAATGGTTTTCCCAAAACCTGCTCTACAGCAAGAAATTCGGTATAATGAGAATATTCTGTCAGAAGGACCGGTTCATTCTTTGAAACGAGCGAATGCGTTACTGCCAGAAAACCCCGTCTGGCCCCGGGAACCAGTCTTGCGGCATCCATTCCCAGAAATGATGCAAGATCTGCGTGGAACTGTGCCAGTGGCGGTTTTTGGATCGTATCAAGACGAAATGGTTTCCCACAATTGTCACAGACGGAATATCCATCCCCGTAGGAGAGAACAGCCTTCATCGCATCAGCAGTGAGCCTCCCTCCTGCCTGGATCGGATCGAGGTTGATAAAGAGTTCATCCACCTCCCTGTTCTCTATCGCATCAGAACAGTTCATGAAAGCATCTCCTCTTGTAGTATTGCAACCTGTTTCTCAAGTTTAGTAAGGATCTTTGAAACCTCCTTTTTCTGGTCATCATCAAGGGTATGATCCGGAGTTGTATCACGCAGGATCTGTCTGAGGTCGGTAAAGAGAAACAATCCGTGAAAGACTGCATCTACCGTTCGCTTGGACATAATACCTGACATATATGCACTTTTGTTATTTGATACCCTATTGCCCGGATGGTGCGTGTGTGTTTTCCTTCTGACCCTGGATACGCTTCTGCCCATTTCATCGTGCACTATCGCAGCGGCAATAAAAGACTGCGATAATCCGGTGAGACGAGAACAGGGAAAGAATGATAGCATCTATCATACCATATCTGAATCAGAACCTTCCGGATTACCCGATATTCCATCAGGAGGGAAAAACCCGTATCTCCTCGAAAAACCATTCCAGAAAACCATCTTAAAACCCCGGGAATTTATCCCGGATTAGAGAGCTAAAATCACAATTGAGGAAATCATGATTCAGGAACAGGAAAAAAGATCTGATCTGTCATCACTGCACAAAGCCCGGTATTACCGGGTCAGGGACAGCAGTGTGCTTATGTACGAATGTGTCATACCCCCGGATGATACCTCGTTTTATGTCGGTGACATCATCGTAGTAGAAGACCTGGTGAAAGAATGCCGGTTCTTTGCACGGATTATTAATATGCTCCATAGTGATCCGGATTACCGCCATGAGAACCGGAATGCAGGAGATATGTCAGATAGCACAGGAAACTTTGGGGATACATCCGGGATCAGGATCGAAGCACTTGCTATCGGATACACCGATACTCATGGATCCTTTTTCAGACCCCGTACCGTTCCAACCCCTCTATCACGGGTTGGCCATCCAAAGGAGCAGGATTATGATTTTCTCCAGGGCATGATGGGAGACCTTGAGATTGGATATCTAAAGACCGGATCCGGCACCAGTACCGCTGTTGCAATTCGGTTACCATCACAGATATTAAACCAGCATATGGGAGTCTTTGCAACGACCGGCATGGGTAAAAGCAATTTAATGAAGGTTTTTTGTGCATCCTTAATCAAAAAAAGAGCATGCGGCCTTCTTCTTATCGATCCCCATGGTGAATACGTAAGCGGTCTTCATGGGACGGGTGATGAGATTAAAAAAGGACTGCTTGACTGTGACGGAGCCGCAGAAGGACTTGTCGTATACTCGACACGAACCGGATCTCTTCCGAAACAGGAGATAGTACGCCCTCTCCGGTTTGATTTTAATGATTTCCGGATAGAGGATCTCGAACTCCTGTACACGCTCTCTCCTTCCCAATGGGAAGTGATCGAGTCACTCAGAAACTTTTCCGGTAAAGAGATTCTCCACTTCTTCCTCTCCCGGAATGTTGATGAACTACCGACAAAACAGCGCCTGACTACCTTTATCGGAGATCTTGAGATCGTTGCAGATAAGATAAAACCGTTCTCCATTGAAGTACTCAGGCTCGTACAACGACGGATTATCTCTCTTGTCAGGGCAAACCAGTCTTTTTTACGGGAAGAAGGATCGGTAGTCAGAGATATCGTAGAACATGTCAAAGAGAAACGGGTGGTCCTGATCGATATCCCGGAACTGACCGAGAAAAGTGAACTTTTTATCCTCTCAGTTCTTACCCGGGCTATCTTTGCAGAGTATAAAGAGTCGGCAGCTACCGGAGAGAACCGGGAGAAAAAAAGTGATAACAAAACGGTTCTTATCACCATCGAAGAAGCACAACGGGTTCTTTCTCCGGGAGGAAGCGGACAGGATCTCTTCCGCGAGGTAGCAATGGAAGGACGCAAATTCGGGGTCGGACTGTGTGTAATCACCCAGCAGCCAAAAAATATTGATCCCCGGATACTGGCCCAGATGAATACATTTATTGTTATGGGACTTGCTGACGGGCAGGATCGTGAAATGATTGCAGGAAGTGCAAAGCATGACCTGCGAAAACTAAATGTTGAGATCCAGACCCTGGATCGCGGGGATGCGATAATCAGCTCTGTCGGCATTCCCTTCCCGATGAGTACGAGAATACACCTCTTTGAGGAATATATCAGCAGATTAAGCAGATAACCGTTAGCAGGAGCGAAAAACATCATCCTGATCTTAAAATATCCCGGGGTTTCTCAGAGATAAAAAAAACAGGAAGGCAACAGAATATGGTGAATCTTCACTGTGATGCAGTTTCATTGTATCCACCCGGAAATATTATTGTATTATTCCGTAAACAAAGAGGGAAAGGAGAAACGCAAGAAGCAGAACCCCAAAACTCACCGGAACAATATAAACAAGGATGGTATTGACGATACTTGCAAGTTGTGCAATGCTGTTTGTCCCAAAAACCACCACACCCTCACACAATGCCGTGCTTCCGGCAACCGTGGCAGAACGTATGTCCTTACAGGCCTCATCTATGGCGGTATCAAGATAGGGGATGATCTGTTCAGGCGGAATACATAATCCGATCGGATTTTTTCCACTGACCGTATTGACCACATGACTGTCGGTGGTCATTATCTCTGCCTCATCAAGGATAGTAAGAACGTGATCGCGGAGTTTCTCACGACATCCCTCTGCCATGTTATTCCCGTCAAGAAGAATATATCCTGTCCGCTGACCAGATACCCCGGCAACCATGACCTGTATTCCGGTATCACCAAAACCCTGTTCACGGGAGAAGGGAACCGGAACATGGGACGTGCCCAGAGAAAGTGAACTTGTTTGTGTGATATCCCACCCGTCGATTGCCATTGCACTTGCAAGGCGGTACTCCTCGGCGATGCGCGATGCAGGTAGCACTACCGTTATATCACCGGTCATGCAGTTATGGGCATCAACAAACCCGATATGCCGGGTTTTCCGATGGCCTTCACACATGATTGCATGCCCGATGGCGTACTCCAGATCTTCCGTCCGTTCCGGAGACCGGGTTGCAACCATGAGCAGGGCATCACCAAACCGCTGGTACAGGAGTGATACCGATCCATAACTCACCCGGCAGGATGATGATGCTTCCCGGGAATAGGTGAGATCTTTTTTTGTTTTTACTATTGCATCAACAATCTTGTCTATCTCGTCATCAGAGACAAGATTAAAGTCATGGGTGGCACATCCATGAGGAACCATCACCATCTCTAAAAACCGTTTTCCAAGGAGTGACGGGAGATTCCCTCCACCAATCTCTCCCATTGGGCCCGGGTGGAGATTGGGAATGGTAAATAAAAGTTCACTCCCGTCTTCTTTTTTGAAGAAGAAGCTGGTCTGGGGAACAAAGACCTCCTCGCCGATTTCACGGAAGAATGATTCCATTGCTTTTGAACCGTCGGTTAGGTGCGCAATAAAGGCATTTAAGAACGAGAGACCCCTGATGCGAAATGCCCGGTACAGCGGGCGGTCAATGAGCCATATCAGGACACTAAAGGCACCACCGAACAGGAGAAGAACAACCGGGGCAGTAAGGAGGACCTGATGCGGTAAGATGAGAGAACAAAGAGCTATCCCGGTAAAACTCTGGACAAAAGCAGCAAGACCGATGATATGAATACGGTAATCAGTAATTGACGCAAGAACCAATAGTCGCAGTCCAAAGATAAATCCAAGGGCTACCTGAAAGAAGAGAAACAAATATTCCAGGGAAACCAGTGCTCCGACAAGGGTAATGATGACAGAAAAGACCGTGCATGATGCCGCTAGAAGTGCACTCCTGTTCCAGGTAATGGATCGATGAAAGGGTCGTAATAATGGACTGGTGAGAAGAAATGCTAAAAATCCGGGCAGGATGAATCCAAAGGTTCCTAAATGAAGAAATGCAGGGTTAATCCTGAATCCGACTGCATCGACAAAGAGACCTAAAATGAGAATAATCCCTAAGGATTCATACCAGGAAGGAGAACTGAAGATATACCGGGAGAGCCCTTCTATCTTTGCGTCATACTTCTTGTGGTGGGTCTCGCATCTTCTCATGCTCACACCCGTCATCAGGGACAGGGTTTCTTCCCGGGGAGAGGGAATCGGCCATAAACATCCTCATATCGCGCTTTCATGACACTAAAAGAGGCAAGGTTTGTCTGGCAGCCGATAGCAGAGACCACATATGATGCCGTGATGGTCCCAATCCTTGCACAGGATACCAGATCATATCCGTCCATAAAGGCAGTGAGAAATCCTGCCCGGTAGGCATCACCGGCTCCGGTAGGATCCACTGCGCAAACCGGAATCGCAGGGACTTTCTCTTCTTTTCCATTGGTATATAGAACACTACCCTCTTTCCCCTTTGTCATTACTGCAACAGGAACCTGGGAAACAAGTTCTTCTCGTGATACCTTTAATTCTTCACACATTCCGGCCATCTCAAACTGGTTTGCAAAGAGTATTGTTGTCTGCGAGATTATTTTTGTTAAATCCTCACTTGAATAGAGATGGAGATCCTGACCGGGATCAAACGAGACAAACTCTGCCTTTTCTGCAACCTTCACATTAAAAACGGGATCTGCCGTTGCAAGATGAACATGCCGTACATCAGGAGGAACCCGCTTTTTAAAAACTGCAGATGCACCCCATTCAAAGAACGTCATCTGCCTGCCTTTTGTGTCGGTAAATACAAAGGCAGAAGGAGTGTTTGCTCCGGGAACCGTAAAGAACCGACACCGTACCCCGAGTTTCTGCAGCCAGGCATCATACTCACTGCCTGAAAAATCATCACCTACTGCGCTTAATAACGAGACCGTACCACCGAGTGTTGCAATACCTGCTGCAATATTTGCAGCACCACCTCCAAAGAGAATTTTTCGCTCGGTAATATGGGTGGAGTCATCGGCTTTCGGAAGATGGAGGACCGAACAGATGTGATCAATGGCCGTATGCCCGACGATCTCTATCATAACTCCTGCACCTGAACGATCTGGAGTGGGACGTCCCGAAGAGCCCGCCCGACAACGGTCTTTGCTATCCGGCCGGCATGTTCGGTGGATTCAGCACGAAATACCCGCATCTCCATCCGTAATCCCACAAGCCCGGTTCGTGCAATAAGAAGGGCACTGGGTAGTTCTTCCTCACAGTACGGGCACTCTAATATTCCTGCCTCAACCTCCACAAACTTCGCCGATGGATTCAACCTTTTTCCTGCTTCACTGATTGCTATTCCGATAGCGTCATCTATCGTGGATACATCCTTGATGATCCATGCCGATTCCAGGGTAACAAGATAATCTGCCATAGTATACCTACTCCTCACAGAACCATTGTTCCCGGTGGATATGGAGATTCGTATCCATCCGGGGAGGTGATCTGTCCGGTTGCGTGCTGTATCCGAGAGTGAGAATCGTAACAGGCCGGATGTGTCCAGGAAGGGATAATATTGAGGATATCATCTCTTCCTCAAAAGCACTGACCCAGCAGGTACCCAGGTGCTGTGCATGTGCAGCAAGCATCATGTACGTTGCTGCTATTGTTGCATCTAAAACAGCATAGAGTATTCCCCGTTGTCCATATCGTGACATGGATCGTACATAATTTGCAACAACAACTAGAAGAACAGGAGCCTGTGCAACATGCTCCTGGGAAAATGATGCATCTGACAGCATCTCACGGATACCCTCATCAGTAACCACAATGACATCCCATGACTCACGGTTCCCGGCACTGGGAGCTGTTGCGGTCAGAGTAATGATACGATCAATGATACTCCCCTCAATCTCACGATCATCATACTGCCTGACCGAAGAACGGGATGAAAGAAAATGTTCGAGTTCAGAGATATCCATGCGCTACCAGTTCCTGCCAGGCACCCTGAGCAACCGTTGTCACAGCAGTTATCGCGGTTCCGATCATGGCCAGGGCCGGGTCAGGGGTACCGCTCTCAACAAGGCTGACAGCCTGGCTGAGCGGATCGGTTGCCTTCTGAAATTCACGGTTCTTTGTTTCATGAAACGCAAAAGAGAGATCATTCCTGATACCGTCCAGGTACTGAAGTACAACCTTTCTGCCCCCCCCGAATTCAGAGTCCTTTAGTCCTGATAAAACGGTAATCAGGTGAGATGCAAGGATCATCTCAGATTTTATACGCTCTCCGTACTGGTAGGAAATAACTGCAGTGCGAACATCCATGATCTGAATACCTCTTATACTGTTTTATGAAATGATTGGGATAACAGGATACCGGCATTGCCGGTACCGTGTAAAAGAGAAGATTAATTATTCGATAAATTTCAGGTTCTCTGCCGGGCGCCTTTTATTGAATTACGTGGCCTGACTATCCGGCGCCGCGCTGAAATTGTACGGAAATCCTGCTGCGGACCGCCACGACCGCCACGACCGCCACGACCGCCACGGCCGCCTCCTGCACGGCCACCACGACCGCCACGGGCATCTGCGGAAGAGCGTTCCATCTTCTTGATAAGTTTATTTGATTTGAAACGCTGATTTGGACCTGGTTTTTTATGTGTCATCTCCTTTTTGGGAACCAGGCGTACCTGCCCCTTGCTCCCCTTGATCTGAATCCATTCAGTTATTCCAGTTTTTCCCATGTAAAACTCCTATATTATAACCTCATGAAAAATGATAAAGGTTCGCATACAGGAGGGCAGAACGAAAAATGTTCAGGTACTGCCAGGAGACGCCAGGAGACCACATCCTTCTGCTTCTTGGTTATTACATCTCCTCTTTGAGCGCGTTCTGTACTGCCCGGGTCACGGCTTCATTTACCACCTTTCCATCCACCGAGCCCCGCACCTCCTTCATCACCACACCCATGATAGGAGCCACCGCACTCATACCCCGTTCACGGATGAAAGGTATCCGCTCTGTCACGATGGCATTGATCATAGCATCCAGTCCTTCCCGTGAAACTGACGAGGATATCATCTCCACCGCATCAGGAACAGGCATTCCGCCGGCAATTGCTGCGAGGATATCAGGTACTGCTTCTTTTGCCGCTCTTGTATCCCTGACTGCCACAAGAACCTCCAATATCGCATCATCCGGAATAATCTGGATTAAAACACCCTGCCGGGAGAGCTCTTTTAGGGTTGCAAGCAGTGTCCGGGATGCAAGGGCTGGTTTTATCCCGTCCCTGACGGCGGTCTCAAAAAGAGATGAGTACTCAGAGTATGCCATCTGCTTTGCAACAGCAGGATCCAGGTTGTAATCTCTGCTGAACCGCTCTGCCTTCACAGTAAGGAGTTCCGGAATAATGAGATCGTCCCAGTAACGGGTATCGATTACAACCGGCATGACATCAGTCTCAGGGTACATACGCGCAGCCCCGGGAAGCGGACGCATGTATGCAGTGGAACCATCCTCAAGCATCTTTCGTGTCTCTTCAGGAACTCCCAAAAGAGCCATGCCTGCACGGGCTGCAATCTGCTGTATTGCACAGGCAGTGCGTTTCGGGGTATCAGCCACGATGATTACTGCATCCTGTTCCCCTGCACCACACCGTTCCCGTAATGCTTTCACTTCATCCTGAGAAACCCCGTATGCAGGCAGTTCATCAGTGTGAAAAAGACCTCCGACACCACATTTCTTTGCATAATCAGACAACTCACTCCCGAGACGACGACCGGGTTGGATCTCACTTCCTACGAGACCTGCGAACCCGTCAAGTTTTATGGCGAGGATCTCTTTTGCCTTTTTGAGGATCGTACTCTGCGACCCGGCAAAGATATCGGTAACCGGTATACTCTCCGCCCTCACACAAGCGTTGCGCCTGATGAGTTCTTCCCGAATCGCAAGCAGGTTTACCTGTCGCATTACTTCTCTTTTCACAACCTCTTCAATGAGATCCAGCTCCTGGACCCCCTTAATCTCAACCCGGGCGCCATCCCTGATTGAGATATTAATATCCTGCCTGATTGTCCCGATTCCCCGTTTCACCCTCCCGGTTGACCGCAGTATCATGCCGATATATGCAGCCGTCTCCTTTACTGCAGACGGGGTATGCAGGCAGGGAGCGGTCGTGATCTCGATTAAGGGTATGCCGAGCCTGTCAAGTGAGAAGGTATTTTTCTCTATCCGTTGTGCTGCCTCTTCTTCCACACAGATGGTCTCTATCTTTCCTCCATCAGGCAGCACTCCGTCAGATGCCACCATGGCAGTTCTCTGAAAACCGCTGGTATTGGAACCATCAATGACGAGCTTGCGCATGGTATGGACCTGTGAGATATAGGTCATCCGGACCATCTTTGCGATGGTAAGTGCAATATTGAGCGCGTCAGGATTCAGCGGACCGGGTGGTTCCTCATCATTCTCAACAAGACAGGTGGTATCATAGCAGAGATAGGAAAAAAGCCGGTTCTGCATCATCTCTTCTGCTGCAGCCCGATCAATCTCACCCAGTTCACTGGCAGTAGCCCGGAGGTACCGGGTTATTGTACCGGTATGCTCCCCTGCATCCCTGATAACAGT
>JAFGOM010000097.1 GCA_016926505.1 Methanospirillaceae archaeon | reverse complement strand
CCTCACGTAGGAGCCTGTACTGAGATACGAGAGTTCTCGGGAAAACTCCCTCGCTGCTATTGTTCAGATAGTCTGATTCTATTCTCTCTATTCATATCGCATTCGTTTCAATCAGCTCTTGAACTGTACCTGATAATATCAGTACAACTCTGATACGGGTTTTGCTCAGAGCACTCTGAAAATGAAAATATTCCCTGCAGGGTGTGCACGCAAGTGAATTTTTTTCGGGTTTATTCTGGAAAAATACCTGATCTGTTGATACTTTTTGTGTATTTGAATCGTTGTATGGTATTGAAGTTGAATTTTGTATGGATTACTTATCAGTAGTAATTATTGGGTGACTATACCGGTTATTAATCTGATGGATGCATATCTAATCTGGTTTTATGGTTGATTCAGATCGAGATATTTCATTGATAGAAAAGATACAGGCGTTCCGGCAGAGTGAAGATCCAAAAATAGCCTTTGTCAGAGAGATACTATTCGTATTGCTCACCGTTGGAGCGGTAGTTGCCATATTGTTACTGGTATGTGGTACCTGGCCGGCAGTCGTCACCATCGAGTCAGAGAGTATGGTCCCCAATATGAATGTCGGTGATCTTGTGCTTGTTGTTGCACCGGATCGTTTTGGAACCCTTGAGAGCAGGTACGGGAATCTCTCAGATTATCTTTCAGATCAACCGACCGGTTCAGAGAAATTTACTCTCGAAGGAGATGTTATTATCTATCGTCCCAATGGGAATACGGATCTTCATCCGATTATTCACCGGGCGCTTTTCTATGCAGAATCTGAAGAACAGATTCCGGTTACCATCGGAGGGAAAAAAGCACTCTATACAACCCAGCATGAGGGATTTATTACAAAGGGCGATAATAATCCAACCATAGATCAGATCGGATGGAATAATTACCGGGGTCTCGGGGGTCCCCTTGAACCGGTCAAAGCTGAATGGATAATCGGAAAAGCGCTGGTGAAAGTTCCGTATGTCGGGTATATCCCCCTGCATATCAAAGAAGTTATCATTATCGTGATTGTGATAATGGTTCTTCATGAACTCTATCTCAGATCCCGCCGGAAAGAGTTGACCGGGAAAAAAGGGAAATAGAATGTTAAAGTTTTTCTGACCTCCCATGGATACCTTTTTCTGGAAAAACCTGTCTCTTATCGGGAACAAGTTGATTTTGGGATAGGGAGTAATCCCTAATATTTTAATTTACCTACACGGTCCCTTCGCACGTTCCTGACGTCAGCACCGGTAAGGTCTGCCCCCCTCATATCCGTCCTCGTCATTAGGGCATTGGTAAGACGTGCTCCGGTTAAATTTGCATTGATAAATATTGCCTCAGTGAGATCAGTTCCCTGCAGATTAGCGCGGGTCAGATCGGCACCGGCGAAATTCGCTCGTTTTAGGTTGCAATATTCCAGGTCTGCTTCCTGGAGACGGGCACCGTTGAGGTTGATTCCTTCAAGCGATAACCCTGAAAGGTTTGCACGTCGTAAATCAGGACGAACTTTTGGATTTGCAGCTTTCCATTCTTCCCATGCAGCAACCCCTTTGCGAATCGCTTCTTCCTGTTCTATCTTAACCATACACGTACTCGTTAGTATTGGATAGTCACCGTATTGCATTAATCTATGGTTTTTCTTGTATCTTAAGGAGCAGGTGGTGATTGAGTTATGCACATTGTGGCATTTGTTCTCATCAGTTATACCTGAAAAACATGAGAACTAAGGGATTAGAATCACTCTTCTGAAAAATCGGGATAAGAAACTACCGACTTTATCATACCATAAAGGATTACGGGACGGGATGAATATCCCGTTCATACACCTCAAAGGTTTCTCCCGTTTCAAGTATCCGGTATGGCCCGGTTGCGTGTACCTGATATGGATTATCTTTGGTTGAGTACGGAACAAGGAAACGTCCATCAGCACTCTTCTGTATATAACTGAAATTCCGACCCTGGTTGGTTATAAGGGGGAGTTCAATGGTTCCTTTTCCTTTAATCTCGTACCCGTCGACATGCTGGAATATTTTCACCTGTTTTACATCCCATGATTTGCCAGACGATTCGGGGCTCGTTGGAGATTCATAGATAAGCCGGTAGTGGGTCAGCGCTGATACATCTTCAATGGGTCGTGGGTAGATTATCGAGAATATCGCACCCGGCATTGCCGATACCGGATCCTTTGCCTTCTCCTGTATCTCGGAGACTGCCTCTGGTCCGATGTTGATTGATTTTGTAATCACCGGCAGAACAGATGAACCTGCTGTCATATCGGCATGTTCCACATAGAGTCCGCCCTGTCCCGGTGTATACGATCCATCAAAGAAGTGCAGTCGTATAAGGATGGACTCATAAAAGGGCTGGCGAAGGTGGGTAATCGGCTGAAATACCCCCGGCTCTTTCTCCAGATACAGGATCTTCTGATAATCTTCATTCTGTTCATTGATATATGCCCAGTCTACAATCCCCGGGAAGAGACCTGTTGCAGTCCGGTAATCGGTGATAACATACCTTCCCCCATAGCCCATGATATAGGGTTCACCCTTTTTTTCACTGGTCCTCGTGAAGTATGCTGCTGCATGGTCTGCACTCTTCTGAAACGGATTTGTGAGAGGGATCCGTTTTGACAGGAATGTAATCCAGTGTCCGTAGTCCCACCAGGAGAAGACGCCGTAGGATTCTTCCGGATACACAAAAGTCTCCTGATCGTAAATACGGGTATAATCCACTCCGGTATCAGGTGAATTATTTTCAAACCAGGTGAGCGCATCCACCCAGTCATCATTGATGGATATGACGGCAAGATCCTGATCTGCCACCTTATAAATTGTTTGCACTGAAAGAACCAGTACAATAACAAGGATGACTGCGACGATCCCATACCGAATCTTTTTATTGAGAAACGCACTTGTCAGTGTTCTTTTCTGTTTTGCCTGATTTTTTCCCTGATCGCCGGAACTGATGATCCATGAGAGGAACAACCCTGAAAACAGACAAACCGGGACTGCAGCATAGTACTCATATCGCACATGCATCACCGTTGCGAGAACCATCAGGATTCCCCAGATAAGTATGAAGAGATGCCCTGCAGAGACCTGGTTTTTTAACCGGGTAAGAAGAACGAGAATCCCCCCGGCAAACAGAACCAGGGTGAGATGAAATGAGGTTATTGCCCTGTCAAGGCTCCATGCCCCCATCTCATTGATATGGATGTCCATATAGTCATAGTTTAGCAGGAAGAAGATCCTGGCTGATACCGAGAACTGGTTGAACAGAGCGGGGAACAGGAAGGCAAAGAGGAAAGAGCCAATAATAGAGAGTCCTACGAGTACTCCGGCGAAGATGAAGAAGGGTTGTTTTCTTGTTCCCCGCGATATCAGATAAAGAAATAGCGTTTCTGCAATGATGATGAGGGCTGCTACGATATGGGCCTGAGTATAGTAGTGCAGTGAAAAACCCTCTTCATGGATCCCAAAAAAGAAAAAGAGAATAGAGAAGAGACCAAAAGTGATACAATTCCCAATTACAAAATCAAGGCGATCTTTGTGGATAAAGTGGGATATTACCATCCATATGAGAATAAAAAATGCGATGAGAAGTCCAAAGAGCACCGTTGTGGTACTGTTCATGACCGCGAGGAAGTACAGAAATCCGGCAAGTACTGATGGGAGTAATATGTGTTGTATCCCTGAAAAAGAGAGGGTTTCTATCGGTTTTTTCTGACATATCAAGAGCATGCTGATATAGGCCAAAACAAACAGGCTTGAGAAGAGCACTTCGGTAACCTGATGATCCACGTACCCGAAAAAAGACCGGTACAGGCATTCTCCTGAGAGAATGGCGATGATAAAAGCTGAAAAAAGGCCGGTTTTGATATCAGAGACGGTTTTGCCAATGAAAAAAAGGACCGGTATCATACAAATTCCAAGAAGCGGAGGTATAAAGGATGCAGTAACCATGATATCAGGCCGGGTCAGTGATCCGGTCAGGATACAGATTGCACTGCATATCATCGGAAAGAGTGGTCCCCACCCGTTAATCTTGCCGAACGGATAATTTGTCATGGGATCGTACCAGGCATATCCTGGAAACTGAACAACCATCTGCTCTATCTGGCGCATATTGTACCAGCTATCCATAAAGATCAGCTTTGGCACCTCACTCTCAAGGACAAAGGGCATCGATGCAAGACGGAGCCAGAGGCCCAGAATCATGATAAGAATTATGATCGTGGGGATTAGCCACCGGTTATGGAAAAGAATGTCTTTTTTCATGAACATCAGGAGTTATACTATATAGTCTGTGCACAAACACTTTTCATAATATTGCTTTTCGTAACCTATCCTGTCTGAGCTGTTGTCCCGGTCCCTGACTGTTATCTCCCAAATATCATGAACAATACGTGTGATGTCTCGGTAATACTTCCCGCTCTCAACGAAGAAGAGACTATCGGGATCTGCATACAGAAGATAAAAGATGTATACTCTAAGAACGGTATAGCAGGTGAGATACTTGTTGTTGACTCATCGACAGACAATACTCCCTTTATTGCAAAAGAGTTGGGTGCAACTGTCATTCATCCTGACTATAAGGGGTACGGTAATGCGTACCTTGCCGGGTTTGCAGAAGCCAGAGGAAAGATTATCGTTATTGGTGATGCTGACAATACCTATGACTTCTCATCACTGGTCAGCCTTATCACGCCTGTCAGACAGGGAGAGGCAGATATGGTTATCGGGTCGCGCCTGTCAGGAACCATTCTTCCCGGGGCCATGCCACGTTTGCATCAGTATATCGGAAACCCGCTTCTGACGTTTCTCTTAAATGCAACGTTTCATACCCGCTATTCTGATACTCATAGCGGGTACCGGGCTATCAGCCGGGACGCTCTTTTTCGGTTGTCTCTTCATACCGGCGGTATGGAGTTTGCATCAGAGATGATGATTGAAGCAGCCAGAAAAAAGATACGTGTTTCGGAGATACCGATCACCTATTATCCGCGTGCAGGTCCGTCTAAACTTCACAGTTTTGCAGATGGGTGGAGACATATCAGGTTTATCATCCTTCTCCGTCCCCTTCCCTATCTCCTTGTTCCCGGGGGGTTATTTGTTCTTTTAGGTGTCATGATAATGATCTCCCTCCTTTTTGTCAGGAACATCGACGAATATCCGTTTCATTCTCTTATTCTGGCCGGGCTTTTTCTGACCGGCGGGGTTCAGTGTGTTATGACCGGTATGGCAATGAAGATGTATGCAATATCCCAGGGATATGACACCCGGTGTGGTATCATCGGGAGGCTGATTGATTACCATAGTCTTGAGATACTCCTTGGAATCAGTTTCCTCTTCATTGTTGTGGGGTTTCTTTCCGGTGTTCAGGTTATCTTTCAGTGGATTCATGCCGAGTTCGGGACTTTAAACGAGGTTAGCACCGCAATAATATCACTCTGCGGGATCGTTATCGGTTTACAGGTGCTCTTCTCAACGATTCTCATAAGCATGATGCTTCTGAAAGAAGATATGAAACGGGCATGATCCATGAAGATCGGGTTTGTGTATGATGCTGTCTTTCCAGAGACGATCGGGGGTGTGGAGAAGAGGATATTTGAGATAGGAATACGTCTGGTGAGAAAGGGTCACGAAGTTCATCTTTTCGGAATGAAGTACTGGGACGGACCGGATACCATACAAAGAAACGGTCTTGTCATTCACGGCGTGATGCCTTCGTATCCTCTCTACACCAACGGAAGAAGAAAGATTCTCCCTGCAATATGGTATGCCCTGCGCCTCTTCTTCCCTCTCTTACAAAACCGGGTTGATATTCTTGAATGCCAGAACTTCCCTTATTTTTCCTGTTTCTCTGCGGCTTTTATCTCCCGGATACGGAGAATTCCGCTTGTTGTTGTCTGGCATGAATTCTGGGGTGATTACTGGTACGACTATATCGGACGGGCAGGAGTCATGGGGAAGCTCATCGAGAGGCTCTGCCTCTCTCTCTCACCCTCTCTCCTCGTTGATGCAACGACCGTCAGGGATGCCATGCCGCAAACCGGATTATCGGTCTCTCCTGTTCTGATTCCGTGCGGTACTGACCGTTCATCTATTGCAGAAATACCTGCCTCACCTGTCCAATCCCATGTCATCTTTGTTGGAAGATTTATACCAGAGAAGCATCCCGAGATCCTGGTATCTGCAATTTCCAGGTTAAAAGGAAAGATCCCTGACCTTTATGCGGTTTTTATCGGAGACGGTCCGATGATGAAAGAGGTGAAAAGTCAGGTCATGAATCTTGGTCTATTATCTCATGTACTGATGCCAGGATTCGTTGCAGATCACGCAGAGGTGATCTCGTATATGAAATCTTCCCGGGTTTGTGTCCTCCCTTCTGAACGGGAGGGATTCGGTATTGTCGGAATCGAAGCGATACTCTGCAACCTTTTTTTTGTAACCTCAAATCATCCAAGAAATGCGGCACAGGATCTGGTTCGTCCCTGGAACGGGGTTGTATGTGATATATCCCCTGAATCTGTTGCAGATGCTATCAGTACATGCCTGCAGAGGTATGGTACGTCACAGGAATATGCAGATGAGAGAAGGGATTTCTGCTATCGTCATGAATGGGATACGATTGCAGAGCAGGTGGAAGAGTATTATACCACGGTTTTGTCTTTGCACTGATACTATTACTAATGCCAAAAAGAAATCTGTACTCTACTATCGGGGATACAAGGATGGTTATGAGTGAATGATTGAGTATGGAATCAATGTAATCGGAGAGAACAGTATCATCTTTGAACCAGTGACTATCGGATTTCCCTCCCGTGATCTCCTCGGAAAGGAAGGATTTATCGGGGTCACGATCGGTGACAATGCGACACTTCGTTCTGGGACCATCCTGTATGCCGGTGTCAGAGCAGGAGATCATCTTATTACCGGTCATCATGTTCTCGTGCGGGAACATACCACATTGGGAGATCATGTCTCACTCGGGACAGGTGTGATTATCGAGGGTTCCACCACAATCGGCAGTCACGTTAGTCTGCAGAGTCTTGTGTACATCCCTACCAATACCACTATCGGGGATAATGTTTTTATCGGACCGCATGCCGTCCTTACCAATGATAAATACCCCCCCCGTAATACCGTCCTGCAGGGCCCTGTTATCTCAAATAACGTATCCATCGGAGCACAGGCAACGATCCTCCCTGGGGTGAGAATCGGAAAAGGGGCACTGGTAGCGGCAGGCTCGGTAGTCACGAGGGATGTTCCTGATTACACGATGGCAATCGGTTCACCGGCACGGATCACTGAACTTCCCGAAGAAGCGAGGAGATGATTTCCCGATGATTCCTGTTGCTGCTCCCTGTATTGGGAAAGAGGAAGAAGAGGCTGTTATCGCAGTATTACGGTCAAAAATGATAGCAAGTGGAGAGGTTGTCTCCCGTTTTGAAGAAGAGTTTGGCAGATATATCAATCATTCTTCTGCCGTTGCAACCTCTTCAGGAACATCGGCTCTTCATGCTGCCCTGCTCGCCCTTGGAATGAAACCAGAGGACGAGGTCATTGTCCCCTCTTTTACCTTTATTGCCACGGCTACTGCGGTAAGTATGTGCGGAGCAACACCGGTGATGGCAGATGTACACAACAAGACATTCACCCTCGATCCCGATTCTGTTATGGAATCTGTCTCTTCTAAGACAAAGGGAATAATCGGGGTACACCTCTTTGGTCAGGCATGTGATATTCATGCGCTCTCGCAGATCTGTGAGGATCATTCCCTGTCTTTCATCGAGGACTGTGCACAGGCACACGGGGCAGAATATCATGGAAAGAAGGTTGGATCATACGGGGATGCCGGATGTTTCTCGTTTTATCCGACAAAGAACATGACTACCGGTGAGGGAGGTATGATCACCGGCACGGATAGCGGGTTTATCGAGCGGTGCAGGCGAATCATTAATCATGGGCAGAAAGAGAGATATCTTCATACCATTCTTGGGTATAATTACCGGATGACCAATATGAGTGCTGCAATCGGGCGGGTGCAACTTACAAAACTTGAGAGAATGAACCAGGTACGGCAGAGAAATGCAGAGATATACTCGAATCGTCTCAGGATTCCGGGAATCGTGACCCCCGTATGCCTGGACGGCTCAACCCATGTATATCATCAGTACGCAATTCTTGTTTTGGATGAATTCCCCCTCCCCCGGGATGGACTCGTTGAATATCTCGACCGGAACGGTGTAGGTTCTGCAGTTCATTATCCCCTTCCCGTACACCGGCAACCCCTCTATAAAGAGAGTATGAATGCACGGTGCCCTGTGTCAGAGTGGTTGTCAGAAAATATCCTGAGCCTTCCGGTGCATCCGGGTATTACCGCAGATGATTGTGAAAAGATATGCTCCTGTCTTTTAGAGGTGAATTAAAATGGATGTCGGAGTCATTGGCGTCGGCACGATGGGGATGAACCATGTCAGGGTCTACTCTGAGTTAAAAGAGGTTTCTAGTGTTACGGTCTTTGATCTCAATACTCAGCTTGCCAGGGATGTTGCAGAGAAGAATGATGCAACACTTGCAGGTTCGATGGAAGAACTGCTGAAAAACGTTGAAGCAGTCAGTCTCTGTGTTCCGACCCCGCGGCATTTCGAGACTGCCAAAACCGTGTTAGAGAGGGGAATTCATCTGCTTATTGAAAAACCGATATGTCTCTCTTCAGAGGAAGGGATGGCACTCCGGGATATTCTCCCCAAAGATCTGATTATAGGTATCGGGCATATTGAACGGTTTAACCCTATCGTTGCCGAGATCCAGAAGATAACCAAGGATCCGCTCTATGTAGAGTTCAAACGACATAATCCTGCTTCTTCCCGTGTTACCGGGAGTTCAGTTGTTGAAGATCTGATGATCCATGATATTGATATTATGCTTCATTCCCTCTTTTATCCCTGCTATACCCTTCAGAGTATGGGTAATGCTGACATTGCGACAGCACTCTTCGGGTTTGACGGAGTCCCGGTCTATCTATCAGCAAGCCGGAAAGCATCAAAGAAGATACGGCTGATTCATATCGAACAGGAGGATATGACCATAGAAGGAGATTTCATGACCCAGGAAGTGTATGTGTATCGCAAACCGGAACAGTATTCAATTGAAGATCAGCGGTATGTGCAGGAGAATATCGTTGAGAAGGTTCTGGTGAGCCAGCGGGAACCCCTCAAGTCAGAACTTGCAACATTTATCAGATGTATAAAACAGGATCTCCCATTTCCTATCACCCCGGATCAGGCAATACAAAATGTAGCCGTCTGTGAGGAGATTAAACAGAAATTTCTATGACCCAGAATTTACAAGATACAGTCGAAAGACGCGGCCCTATCCGGGTTATCGGCGTTATAGGGATGGGATACGTCGGGATCCCTTCTGCACTGCTTTTTGCTGATGTGCCTGCCTATACAAAGGTGTATGGTTTTCAGCGGGATTCTCCCGGTTCGGGGTATAAGATAGAGATGCTGAACCAGGGCATCTCTCCTCTCAAAGGGAAGGAGCCGGGTCTTTCTGATCTCCTCTCGCGTGTAGTATCTCTCGGAAAATTCGAATGTACATCTGATTTCTCCAGACTAAGGGAATGTGATGCAATCACGCTCGCTATCCAGACCCCGTTTCTGGATCACCGGGATCTTGTGCCTGATTTTTCTGCGCTATTTGAAGGCATCAGGGTTGCCGGCCGCTATCTGACACCGGGGACCCTCGTAGTTCTGGAATCTACGATAACTCCCGGTACAACCACCGGCGTTGCCCGCACGATCCTTTTTGAAGAATCAGGTCTTACTGCCGGAGAAGATTTCTGCCTTGCCCATGCCCCGGAACGGGTGATGGTTGGAAGACTTCTCGCAAATATCAGGGAGCATGACCGGATCGTAGGTGGCATCGACCCGGTCAGTACACGCCGTGCGATAGAACTCTATTCTCCCGTTCTCTCAACCGGTTCGATTATTCCGATGTCTGCGACTGCTGCAGAGGTAACAAAGACTGCAGAGAATACGTTGCGGGATCTCCAGATTGCAGCCGCAAACCAGCTCGCACTCTATTGTGAAGCGATGGGGATCAACTTCTATGATGTCAGAGCCGGTGTTGATTCATTGAAAGGTGAAGGAATAACAAGGGCTATGCTCTGGCCGGGAGCGGGAGTGGGGGGTCACTGTCTGACTAAGGACACCTATCACCTGGAACGCGGGGTAGTCTCTGCACCCGTCGCAGGACTTGATTACCCACAAGGAAAAGAATCTCTCTATACCCTGGCGCGGGATATCAATGATTTCATGCCGAAGCATATGGTATTTCTGACCCGCCAAGGTCTTGCCCGTGCAGAAAAAACATTACAAGGGGCAGTTATTGCACTTCTTGGCTGGGCGTTCCTGCCGGATACTGATGATGCAAGAAATACTCCTGCAGAGGAATATTACCGGTTATGTGACGAGGCAGGGGCAGAAGTCCGTGTCCATGATCCTTTGGTTTTTCATTACCCCGGAGTCATCATTAATCGTGATATAAATGCAGTTTTACAGAATGCTGATGCGGTAGTTCTTTTTACCAGCCATGGCATGTACCGATCTTTATCCCCGGATTATGTATTGGAAAGAGTATCCAAAAATCCGGTACTGGTAGACGGAAGGAATGTATTTGACCCGGATACTCTCATAGATGCCGGATTTATCTACAAGGGAATTGGCAGGGGTGATAAGAATTACCATCAGCTTACAAAATCATGATTCTGCGTTGTCAGTTACGTATCATCTGAAATTTTCTGGGTTAAAACAAGAATTGGATGAGGAGTATCACCTGCTATGATTCCTCATTCGCACATCAGTGAGGTACCGGTCACTGCAGCAGTTATCACCGTCTCGACCACCCGTACGAAAGCACAGGATACAAGCGGTTCAAAGATACGGGATCTTCTTGCAGAGAAAGGAATCACGGTTGGGTGGTATGCAGTCATTCCTGATGATATCTCTTCTATCAGGAGCGCTCTCGCGGAGGCACTTTTAACCTGCAACTGTGTTATTCTCAATGGCGGGACCGGTATTACTCACGATGACTGTACCATTGAAGCGGTTGAACCACTCTTTTCCAAACGCCTGGATGGATTTGGTGAAATCTTCAGGATGAAGAGTTATGCTGATATCGGGACACGAACGGTTTTATCAAGGGCGCTTGCAGGAATTATCGATAAAAAGGCAGTATTCTGTATACCCGGATCAACCGGAGCGGTAACCCTTGCAGTCAGCGAGATAATTATCCCTGAGATCCGGCATATCCTCACCCATGCCGAAAGATAAGACCGGTCTACTTGAACACCTCAAGCAGAGCCACCCGTTCACATACCAGTTCCTGTATCCGGTCGGTTCCCACGGTTTTTAGTTCCTCATCAGGAATCGAGAAGAGGTCCTGCAGAACCTGTTGTTTCTTTTCTGGTATAACATCCCAGTCCTCGTCTTCCTTCTCCTGGATATGGGATGCCAGTGCTCTCTTTCCATCTTCGTTTTTAGGATAGATGCAGAGATATGCCTCGTTGTATCCTTTCTGAATGCCGAAAGGCTTTGTACAACTGGTCTGTCTTGTTCCGGCAGCATAGAGTAACACTTCGATCTCAAGGGTTCGTGCGATGTTGTTTTTTTCCTGAAAGGATCGGATGGCATGGGAGAGGGCAGATATGACATGCTTCCTGCCAGCCATGGCATTACGGTTCAGACTGACGATGGTCACATTGTACTGCTCTGCGATATCATGAAGGATCTGCAGAAACGGTTTTACCTCAGAGACAAAAAATGCAACCTGTTGTATGGAAAAGTCATCTGATCTCATATTACGTGAGGTTGAGCAGCTGTTGGCCAGGGACCACATTTTTTTGAGAGGTATCCTGCTCTTCTGATCCTCTCGCAATTATTGTTGGTTTCTTGTTCTGCATGATCGCAAAGACGGCTGCTGCCCTTTTCACTCCGATGATCTCAGCAATATGTGATTCTTCTGCGAGAAGAACCTCATTTGGTGTGTTGTATCCATTGTCACGAAGTTTTTTTGCAAGGGCAGGACCAATACCAGGAAGATCCTCAAGTCTCTCTGGTGAGAATGCAATACCTCTCCTTCTCTGCTGATCAGATCCTGTTTCATCCTTTTGATTCCGTGGAATTTTCAGTTCCTCAAATATCTGATCTGCAATCTTATCCCCGACAATACGTGCAACTGCACTCTTTCCTGCCTTCTGTATGGTAGTTCTGTCGGTATATCCCTGGTTAAAGAGACGGCGTGCACGAACCCGGCCGATATTGCGGATATAGACAAGAGGGAGAAGATCTGCATGCACTCCGTACCTGACCCGGGTCTCGAGCTCGGTAACTTTGGGTGCCCAGGCCGGGGCAACCTCACGTGCGAGTCTTTCTGCAACGTGTAACAGCCATTTTCCTGAATCGATGAGATTATAGATATCACCTGCTCCTACCCCGTACCGCTCCTCGAGCCTGGCATCTGATAGTTCCATGGTCCAGTCATTGAGAAGAAGAGCGGATTTAAGGCCTCTCAGGTACTGTTCCTCCTCCTCTTGTGTGTATGGGACGTCGATGAGCAGTTCATCTGCCCTGCTGTACAGGAAGTTATTGAGCATATGTGCATCCTTTGATTTTATATACAGATTTGGCATATCGGGTGTACAGCAGACAAGATGCAGAATACCGATATCTGACCAGTCCGATAATGTGCGTAAATGTGAGGTCAGCAGATGGGCACCCCGGGGATCGATATAGAGGCGGGAGACAAGAGATCCGTACAGTGTTGCCCTGAGGTACATCTCATCCCCGGTAATCATCTCTGATTGCAACAGGAACGTGATAATATTCTCAAGGATCCGGTTCATGGTCCTTGATTGTGGATGCAGGAAGCCATAGAATGTTTTACTCATAAATGCAGAGACTTCCTCTCTGGTATGAACAAATCCGGTAGCAATGAGTGAGAGGATGTGCGTGCATAATGCACCTTCATCTCCTGATTGTGATTCAATCTTCTCAGGGGGTGCATTGATAAAGAACTCAAAGAGATCTTCGATCGCTGCTTTATCCTTTGCAATAAGAATCGCTTCACCATACGGGTCCAGGTGCGGTCTTCCTGCCCGTCCGGCCATCTGGTGGTATTCCATGACCGGGATAGGTACCATCCCGATTCCTGATGTAAACCTGAGATAATCCCTGATAATAACCCGTCGTGCCGGAAGATTCATCCCGGCAGCAAGGGTTGGTGTAGCTGACAGAACCTGGATGAATCCTTTTCGGAATCCCTCCTCGACGATTGATCGTTCTTCCCGTTTCAGTCCGGCGTGATGAAATGCGACTCCTTGTGCAACACAGGATGCAAGAGTATTCTCAACGTCTTTTTCTTTGAGCGGAACCAGACGCCCGGCGAGTGCACGGGTATCCGGACTGGTGCAGGAGAGTGCCTTTGCAGCACGTTTGGCAAATCCTTCTGCGTTACGTCTCGAGGATACAAAGACAAGACACTGGCCTCCTTCTGTGATGGTGTCAAGACAGAGATTGAGATCATCATGTTTCGTCTTCTGCGGGAGGTTCCGCATGGAACTGGGATACTGTATGGTTCCATCCAGATATACTCCCTGCCGTAAATCCACGGGCCGCCAGTTACTTACAATGAGGGTTGCATCCATCCAGTCTGCAAGTTGTTGCGGGTTTCCGATGGTTGCAGAGAGTGCGATGACCTGTATTGCCGGATTTTGATAGCGCATCTTGGTGATAACCATCTCAAGAGTTGCCCCGCGTCTTTGTGCATCTATCAGGTGAACCTCGTCGAGAACGAGACAGGTTATCCCGGGTAGCCAGGGACTCTTGTTTCTTACGAGTGAATCAACCTTCTCACTGGTAGCTACGATGATATCATAGGATCCCAGGTAGGGATCAGTCCGGTCAAGATCACCGGTGGCAACACCTACCTGTACTCCCTTATGGGAAAAATCCTCAAACTTTTCAGATGCCAGTGCCCGAAGCGGGACGATATAGAGACATTTTCCCCCGCATTTAATCTGCTGATGCATCGCCATCTCAGCAATGAGTGTTTTTCCGCTCGCGGTAGGAATCGATATCAGCAGATTATTCCCGGTAAGGAGACCCTGTTCGATGCAGGTTACCTGTGGCGGGTAGAGCGTATCTATCCCTTTTGCAGCATACGCATCAACAAGAGGTTCCGGCAGGGATAAGGAGGCGATATCCATGGATTCTCTAACTTTCGAAAATTAAGGCTTTAATCAGCAACCGTTTTGAAAAACAGGATGCATTTCCTTCTGATAGTATTCTCTTCTTTCATATCATGAGCATTAATAGTAATAGCCCAGCATATCCCGTTTTGCTTCACGACGTTTCTTCTCAAGAAACGAAAAGACGGCTTCGTGCGGTGCCCCGGTAATAAGCATCTCTATTGCTTCCTTTGTTGTTTTTATCTGGTCAAAGGTCCCGATAATGGCAACAGTTTTTCCATATACCGAGAGAGACGTCCGTGTCAGGTCCTCGATCTGGGATCGTGCAAATCCGTTCTTTCCAATAATTCTACCTCGGATTCGTTCGAGCTGGTTTGGATTGTCTGCGATATCTCCCAGGTTGATGATCTCTAAATACAGGTCTTCATCTTCAAGCAGGCAGGAGGCACGTTCCGGAGAAAAACCGCGGGATATTGCTTTAATCATCTCTACCGCTCTTATAAACCGGTCCGCATCTTCACCTTCGATGGTAACAAGACCCTTATCACTGTCAACCTGTATCGAGGTACTGGTCCTCTCCTCTATGTCCCGCTTTATCTGTCCCTGTTTTCCGATAAGAACACCGATTCTCTCTGTTGTAATTCGCGTCTCCTGTTTCATGGATCTTCTCTCCTGTCTTGTTTGTTTTCCTGTCTCATCATAGGGATGCCGGTAATGGTTCTGAATAGATCTGCTACATCATCTGTTACACAGATATCAGCAAAGAACCTGGTGATGTTCTCCAAGTCACGGACAAGGAAGAAATGAGCAGCAGGGTGCTCGGTTGTTACTGCCTGACCCATATCGATGAGATACGTTCTGTCACCATACAGGATGTTATATTCAGAAAGGTCACCGTGGACCAGTTGAGCACTCTGGTACAGGACCGTTACCTGTGAGATAATCTCTTCATAAACCTGTTGCGGTTCTGGTATGACTGCATTTCTGAGTTGCGGGTATGGTTCCTCACCTCTTCCCAAAAACTCCATAATAAGGATGTTTCTGTCAAAGACGAGGGGCATAGGCACACAGATGCCTGCTTTTTGTGCCCGCTTCAGATTAGAGAACTCTTTCCTGGTCCAGGTAAAGATGAGTTCCTTTCTGGTTTTTTTCGTTCCATGGAATCGCCGATCCCCTGCAATGTACTCCTGCATCCGTTTGAAATTTGCGGTCCTGATAAGATAGATCTTTATCGCTACCAATGTTTCATTGCGTTCTGCAAGGAACACGTTTGCTTCTTTTCCTGTGGATATCGGACCCCCCACTGCAGTTATCCAGTTCTTTAGTGATAGTTTGTACAGGGCATGCAGCGTATTCTCATCAAAGACATCCCCCCTGACTTTGAGTTGATCAATGTCCTTTATCCGTGCACGTTTCTCATCGATCAACCGGTCGATACGTTCTGTATAGTCCTGTTTTTCCACAATATCAACCCGGCTATCCACCTAAGTGATCCCGTACCGGTGAGAGTATCTCTGATAAATACCGTGAAACGGCAGATTTCAGATCAGCAGGGTGAATCTCCCCGTCTGCGTATGCTTTCTCTATCTCTTCATAGGAAGAGCAGGTCCTGTCACCACCGAACTTCTCAGGTCTCGTGATGGTGACTTCATCTATCCGTGGGAAGATGTGGTACTGCAGGATCTGAAGCACCGGATTATCCTGTATTTCCGGGGGACAAAATGCCCGTTTCATCTTTTTCTCAATCTCTTCCCGGGAATCAGCGACTGATATATAATTGCCTGATGAAGAGGACATCTTCTTCCCGTCAAGTCCGTTTATGATGGGAAGATGGATGCAGACCGGTGACGGGTATCCCTTTGGTGGAAGGTATTCACGAGCCAGCATGTGGATCTTACGCTGGTCAATACCGCCAACTGCTGCATCCACCTGTAGAACCGCGATATCTGCCATCTGCATTATCGGGTATATCATCTGTGAAACAGTCGGCGTCTCCATCATCCGTCCCACTTCATCCATGCTTCTTTTTGCACGGTTCAGCGTGATTACCTGTGAAAGTTCATGAACAAGCATCTGGTACTCCTCTGAGAGCTGCATCCGGGATCCAAGGATATAGGTAACATCAGTCAGGCCAAGCCCTTCAAAACAACGGCGATTATAGTCTGCAATCTTTAAAACCTCCTCCATTGTCCCTTTCCGGTTCAGGAATGCATGGAGATCGGCGAGAAGAACGATAACCTCAAAACCTGCATCGCGCAGATCAATCAGTTTATTAATCGTTACCAGGTGGCCGAGATGAATCTCACCGCTTGGTTCATACCCGGCATAGACTTTTTTATGCGGTTTCTGTAACAGGGACCGCAGTTCGTCATCGGTGACCACCTCTACGATATTGCGTGTGGCCAGTAAGTAGGGATCCATTATCACAGATTGGAAAGAAAAGGAGTTAATGATTGGGTGTTCTCTTACAGTGCGACGAACCCGAGAGCATTGTTGGTTATCTGTATCGATGTTGCGCCATCTAAAACATCTCCTGCCATTGCCCTGATCGCATCTACATTCTCAACAACGACATCTGCTTCCTGGTGAATGGCCTGGAACAGGAAGAGTTCACGCCCGACTACAGAGACGGATCCCTCATAGATACCGTTCTCCCAGAGATCTGACCTGGGGCGGTTCATGTCCATGACAAATTCCTTTAGTTCCGCGGTGCTGACAATTCCCGTTGTCTTCTTTACCAGGCCAAGGCGTGGATGGGCTTTTATGATATCAAGAATCTCTTCCCTGGTAGCATCTTGTGCAAGTTCAATAGTAAGGGCGTGCATATGCATCTGGGTTGTGGGAACGATCATCGCCATGGTAACGATCGGGATATGGGGAAGCACGGAGTTTACATCCGGTCCGTGGTGACTTGGGATGCTTACCGGATCCAAGACCACCGAATCGATTGGTCCTTTTTTAATTACATGCGGATCTGCGCCTCTTCTTACCATAACCGCACGGACCTTCTTTACCCCGAACCGTTCTTCAACTGCATGGATGATCCGGCACAATCCTGTAGTATTACATGAGACTACCCTTGTGAACTGCCGGTTGCGTGCTTCCTCATAATTACACGAAGCATTAAAGGAAAAACCTGCCACATCGTGATCCTCACCACCCTGCCAGATTGCCTTGACGGTATGTTTTTCGTACAGTTCCCTGTTCTTGATACCAACTCCTCCGGGGGTTGCGTCAACGACAAGATCGGCACACTGAATCATCTCATCAACACTACCGGCAACAGGTATGCCCGCATCAACAAAAGCCTGTTTTTTAGAGATGTCTGCGATATACAGGGGATAACCTCTTTCCTTTGCGATATATGCCTCTGCATTCGGTCTTGTTTTCGATACTCCGATAATCTTCATATCCGGCTGAAGACTGACTGCATCTGCAACACGCTTTCCAATAGTTCCGTACCCGTTAATTGCTACGTTAATCATCATGCACCTCCATTCAACGTGTTAGTGGTATATCAGCGGGAGGATATAAAAAGAGAGCACTGTGTGTATCCATACCTCATTTTCCTGTGGAAGGATGATCTCAATAAGCATCTTATTTTGGCAATAATTCCAAATCTGTGCCTTTTAGGTTGCATTTCCCTGACCGCCATCATCCTGACCACCTTCATCCTGTCCGAATAAATCCCGTCTTCTCGCATCGTATCACATTTTTGACTATCCAAACCGCTCTATCATCTGAAGGGCAGCACTGATATGACGGGAGCCTCCCGATATTACCGGAAGGCCATGGCCGGGATAAAGCCCTTCTACCGGGATTGAACTCAGGCGTTCCAGTGATTCTGTTAATGCTTCCCTGCTGCCGCCAAAAAAATCATATCTCCCAAATCCTCCGTCTGTAAAGACGGTATCTCCACTGATGAGCGTCTCTGATTCCAGATCATACAGGCAGATGCTTCCCTTTGTATGGCCGGGAGTATGCAATACGGTCCATCCCTCGATGGTATCACCGTCATGTACAATCCTGTCAGCCTGAATTCCGGGAGCATGACCTCCGAAATTCATTGCAAGACTTTCACGGTCACTGATTAATCCCTCTGCATCAAGGGCATGAATGCAAACCATCGCCCCGGTATATCGGGCAAGGTGCGCAAGGTAGACAATATGGTCAAAATGGGCATGGGTAATAATAATATGGGTTATCCCGGTCCGGTATGGTTCTATTGAGACGGGAGAAACACCGGCATCAAAGAGAACGGGTCCTGCCAGGTATGCATTGGCATAAAAACCAACTCCCGGGAGGAGCCTGACCTTTGTGGTACTCATGGTACTCTATTAACCGGCTGCCCACAAACAAGTACCGGTATGGATACCCTTATCAACCACTGCAGGCACAATATCCCGCCTGAGGTTGAGAATGTTGCCCTGCTGGAGGGTCTCGATCCGGGAAAAGCAGCAGAGCACATTATTACCGGCAGGCTGGTTATTCCTCATAACACCAGACGTAAACACAAAGTCATCGGAATTGGTGATATCTGTCAGGTTAAGGTCAATGTCAATATCGGGACCAGTAACCAGCTCTGTGATCCTGCCCTTGAACTGCAAAAAGCAGAAGCAGCTCTCATAAATGGCGCTGATAGTCTCATGGATCTCTCTACCGGGGGTGATCTCCTGGGAATGCGAAAAGAACTGCTTCGGTTGGATACAGTCATCGGTACCGTCCCTGTCTATGAAGCGGTACGAAGGGCTGGCAATGCTGCAGATCTCGAGGCAGATCTCCTCTTTCGGGTAATCAGGGAGCATTGCAACCAGGGTGTTGATTTTCTGACCCTTCACTGCGGGGTGAATACCGATGTGTTCCAGTCACTCCACGAGGATCCCCGGACCATGGGGGTGGTATCCCGGGGGGGAGCGTTCCATGTTGCCATGATGGCATCACAGGGGATTGAAAACCCGCTCTGGTCTGAATTTGACTATCTTTTAGAGATCCTTGGTGAATATGATGTTGTTGCGAGCCTTGGTGACGGGATGCGCCCTGGTTGCCAGGATGATGCAGAGAGACTGGCAAAATCTGTTGAATACTTAAATCTCGGTCGTCTTGCCAGACGTGCCCTCGATGCCGGGGTTCAACGCATGATTGAAGGACCCGGGCATATCCCCCTTGAACAGATTGGATACAATGTGAGGATGATAAAGGAGCTTACCGGTGACGCCCCCCTGTATCTGTTAGGACCGCTCGTTACCGATATTGCACCCGGGTATGATCATCTTGTCGGTGCCATCGGGGGTTCTGTTGCCTGCATGTATGGAGCCAATTTCCTCTGCATGGTCTCGCCCAGTGAACATCTTGCACTTCCCCGAGTGGAAGATATCATTGAAGGAACCCGTGCATCCGTTATCGCTGCCCATATTGGTGATCTGGTTCAGGGTAGCCGCAAGGCAAAGATGCAGGAACTCCTGATGGGTGAGATGCGGCATAATCTTGATTGGGAAGCGCAATTTGCCACAGCACTCTTCCCGGAAGTTGCACGGGTTATTCATGATCGGGATCCGGGAGACGGAACCTGTTCGATGTGCGGGGATCTGTGCGCGGTAAAGATGATTCGTGATATTTTCCCCTGATCTCTTTCCTTCTCGTCCATTTCCCTCTCAAACAGGCTCTCCAACAAACCCGGGCGATACCGGTGGTAGTGCATGCATGTCAGGAAACTCTATCTTTTGATATTTGAGTTATAATGGAACATTTCGTGGGAATCGGCTGCGTTCCCTGATATGATCCAGAGGTTTCGTTTTTTGTTTTCCGGTTATGGGGATCATCGTTTCTCCTAAAAATTATATTAAAATTTTATCCGAAAAATTCAAAATAAGAAAGGATCACTACTAAGTAACGCAGAATGGACGAAATAGTTTGCCTGACCTGATAATCAGGTCCATTGCCTGATAGACCGGTATATAGCGCTATTTCTCCTGATTGAGTAAAGACCGATGAATGTCGTGTATTCAAGCTGCGGAAAATGTATTAGTGAATCTTATGCAGGAAAAGAAACTGTATGTCGGGAACCTGACATACTCGGTAAATGAGTCTCAACTAAGGACTCTTTTTGAAGATTATGGCGAAGTAGTTGATGTCAGGATCATTGGACAGAAAGGGTTTGGCTTTGTTGAGATGAGTTCAGTCGAAGAAGCAGAAAAAGCGATGGAAGCACTCAATGAGACCGTTTTTGAGGGAAGAACTCTTCGAATCGATGAAGCACGTCCTCCCAAGCCACGCCGTGAATTTAACCGGTATTAACTTTTTTTCCCGGGATTTTTACCTGCCTCTGGATCGGATTCGTATAAAGGATTTCTTCGAAATTTTCCTTTTCTATTATCTACCCCTGTCAGTCTCTCGTCCCTTTTTCCAGAGATAAGATCCTGATTGCAAGGAGTGCTGCATTTTGCCCGTTGTCAATGCCGACACACGCCACAGGGACTCCTTTTGGCATCTGGACGATCGAGAGAAGGGCATCAAGACCTCCTAACACTCCCCCGCTTACCGGGACGCCGATAACCGGTCGCATCGTCTTTGCAGCAACGACTCCGGGAAGGGCTGCGGAAAGGCCTGCAATACAGATAAAGACCGATGCATCTGATTTTTTCACGTAGATATCGAGTTCTTCCGGATCACGGTGTGCCGAGAGAACCCGGTCTTCGAAGGATATTGCATTATTTTTTAGTGTATCCCTGACCTTTTGTGCAACTGCACTGTCAGAATCTGAGCCACAGATGATACTTACATCAACCATACCGTACCCACGAGTATAATCTGGCATGAATGCTAATAGCCTAAGCTGATTGAGAATGGAACAGGAGATACTGCTGATGCTGCCCGGTCCGGTCCCGTTATCTGAGCGGGTACGGGCTGCAATGGCAAGACAGGCGATAAATCACCGGGGGCCTGAATTTGGAGAGGCGTATGCCGATATCGTGCGGGTACTTCGATCAGTCTTTCAGACAAAGAATGATCCCCTCGTTCTGTCAGGTTCCGGGACTGCTGCAATGGAGGCTGCCATCGCCAACTTTGGTCAGGGAAGAAAGATTGCCCACCTGGTGAACGGGAAGTTTGGAGAGCGCCTGTTTGATATCGGGAAACGGTATGGACAAGCGGTACCCCTCGCATCAGAATGGGGTACTCCCCTTCAGATCGAGCGATTGGAACAGGAACTTGAGGGCGGGTGTGAGATTGTCACCATGGTACATAATGAGACCTCTGCAGGGATTCTTAATCCTGCAAAGGAAGTCGGAGCATTGTGCAGGAAACATGATGCCCTCTTTATCATGGACGGGGTGACTTCCATTGGCGGGGATACGGTCATGGTTGATGAGTGGGGGGTGGATGTTGCCATTGTGGGATCCCAGAAGTGTCTGGCAGCTCCTGCCGGTCTCTCTGCTCTTTCTGTTTCTGAAAGAGCCTGGGATCGTTTTACCGGTAATGCGCCATATTACCTTGATCTTGGGGCATATCAGAAAAGCGCTATGAAAAGTCCGATGGAGACTCCCTACACGCCGGCTGTACCACTCTTTTTAGGACTGCGGGAAGCCTGTCTCATGATCGAAGAAGAAGGGGTGGATGCCCGGATTGCTCGTCATCACCGGATGGCAGAATCGGTCAGGACCGCTGCAGAGGTATGGGGTCTTTCTCTCTATCCAAAGATCGATGCCCTTCATCACTACTCCCAAACCGTAACCGCTGTCAATCTGCCGGATGGGGTAAAAGACAAGGAATTCCGGGGAATCATCAAGAAGCTGGGTATCCAGATTGCAGGTGGCCAGGACCATCTCAAGGATGTAATATTCCGGATCGGTCACATGGGAGCGGTCAGTGCTCCTGAGATCCTGGCAACCCTTGCGATAACCGAGCATGCACTGCAGAAGCTGGGGTACAATCCTGAGGGGCACGGTGTTGCTGCTGCTGCTGAGGTTCTGGGATGAGAGTGGGAATAGCAGATACCACTTTTTCCCGTGTTAATATGGGTAAAATCGCAATAGATGAACTGAAAAAACACGCGAGCGTCTCATTTGAGCGGTATACCGTTCCGGGAATAAAAGATCTTCCTGTTGCGTGTAAAAAACTGATAGAAGAATATCGGTGCGATATCTGCATGGCTCTCGGGATGCCGGGTGGAAAAGAGAAGGATCGCATCTGTGCGCATGAAGCGTCAGCCGGGCTTATAACCTGTCAGCTTCTGACAAATAAACATATCATCGAGGTTTTTGTTCATGAGGATGAAGCGGGTTCTGATACCGAACTGGCATGGCTTGCAGAACAGAGAACCCGTGAACATGCCCTCAATGTCATTAAGCTGATGCGCCCGGGAACACTCGAGCGTGAGGCCGGAACCGGTCAGAGACAGGGATTTCCCGATGCCGGCTCTGCACGGCAGTAATGTGATAAATTATTGCAGTGATATTTCTTTCATACTCTCTTACTTCTCTTCCATCAGTTCTTCAACTTCTTCTGCGCCTTCGTGATAATACCCCTCTTCATCAGGGGCAAGAACAAAGAGCAATCGCATGAATTCCCCTGCATGAACCCGCTCTTCATCTGCAATATCAATAAGCACCTTTCTTGCGAGTTCGTTATCAGTTGATTCGGCCAGTTGCATATACAACTGGATTGCCTCATACTCTGCTGCAATCATGAACCTGACAGCACGGATTAATTCCTGTTCTGTCAGTCGCCTATCTGACGCGCATCCCGCGAACGGATTACCAAATTCCGGCATTTTATCACCTTACCAGATGGTAGGTGATTCTTCCTCATATACCTGTCCCTTTTATTGCGGGTCATACCCTCTGTGGTCAGTCTTTTCTTTCTTTTTCTCTCTTTCATCGAGATGAGAAAGGATGCTTTTTGTGATAGTCAGGATATAGAAGTACTCAAGGTTAGTCTTATGGCGATAAAACTGGGATTTGTTGTTTCTGAATTTAATCGTGATATCACGTACATGATGGAGATAGAAGCAGAGGAACATGCAAAATTCCTCGGAGCAGAGGTTGTGGAACGAATTTATGTTCCCGGTGCGTATGACATGCCGTTAGCGATACAATACATGCTTACAAAGAAGAATGTTGATGCGGTTGTCACCATCGGATGTGTGATAGAGGGTTCAACCCAGCACGATGAGATTGTTGTTCAGCATGCCGCACGAAAGATCATCGATCTCTCTCTTGAGTATAAAAAACCGGTTGCATTGGGGATATCAGGGCCTGGAATGACCCGGATGGAGGCAACTGAGCGGATTGATTATGCCAGGCGTGCGGTTGAATCCGCAGTAAAGATGTCTCAGCGGTTGTCATGAAACCTCCTGCTGATAAGATCAGACAGATACCCCCATCAGCTACCATTGAGATTAGTGAAAAAGCACGTCTCATGGCTGCTTCCGGCATTGATGTTATCAGCCTGTCTATTGGAGAACCCGATTTTGATACCCCTTCTCATATTATCGATGCTGCAGTGACTGCTCTCCGGTCAGGAAAGACACATTATGCACCAGGAAGGGGGATACCTGAACTCCTCAGTGCGATTGCCTATAAAACAGAGGCTGAAGGAGGTTTTTCCTGTTCGCCTGACAATGTGATCGTGACCTGTGGTGCAAAGAATGCTATCTATGAGGCATGTGAAGCGGTTCTTAATCCCGGTGATGAGGTGATTATCCTTGATCCCTCATGGGTCAGTTACGAACCCTGTGTTCTTTTGGCAGGCGGGAGACCCGTTCACCATCCTCTTGAGAAAAAGACCTTCCAGCCGGATGATACGCTGTTAGAAGCGGTTACAGACAAAACTAAGATGATAATCGTTAACAGTCCTTCAAACCCTTCCGGTTCTGTTCTTGAACGGGCATCCTTAAAACTGATTGCTGATCTCTGTCAGGACCATGATCTCTATGCACTTTCAGACGAGATATATGAGAAGCTGATCTACGGGCAGACACATTATTCACTTGCGATGTTCCCGGGAATGGATGAGAGGACGATTACCATCAATGGTTTCTCAAAGGCATATGCAATGACCGGCTGGCGTCTCGGGTACGCTATCGCTCCGAAACCGATATTAAACCTGATGAATATCGTCCAGCAGCATACCATCAGCCATCCGACAACATTTGCGATGTATGGAGGTGTTGCTGCCCTTACCGGTTCACAGGCCTGTGTCGAGGAGATGAGATGCGAGTTTGAACGAAGACGCTCGCTCGTCTTAAACTCCCTCATGGATATGGATCTCCCCTATGCCCCTGCTGATGGTGCATTTTATGCCTTTATTAAAGTCGAAGGTGATGATGATGTTGTCGCCGGCCAATGGCTAAAAAAGGCACACGTCGCGGTCACCCCTGGTGTTGCATTCAATACTCCCGGCTGGATTCGTATGAGTTATGCCGCATCCATGGATCAGTTACGGATCGCCATGGATCGGATCGCCGGTATTATTTCTTAAGGAGTCACGATTTTTGGATTTTCCCTTTGGGGAAAATAAAAGAGGACTGTTTTAGTAAATGATGGAAGGAGTCTCGTTTTTTTTATAACTGTTCCCGTACTATATATAATACCGGTATATCGGTACCCTTCCGGAGGGCAGGAGATCCGGGGGCCCCTTTAAGGGTACTATCACCGGGGAAACAGGTCTTTTTAAAAGACGTTGCTTCCCGGTTTAGCACCGTAGAACAAACGCTTAACCAAAACGGAAACCCGGGTTTCAGGCAGGAGAAGAATTCATGATTTTTATTCAGATCTCAACTGAGGACGGTCTGTCTGAGATCGAAGATTACGTAGAGGGATGCTGGGTCAGGGTCGTTAATCCGACAGAAAAGGAGATTGCCACCCTTATTGATCGGTTTGACATGCCGCTTGATTTCATCACAGATCCGCTCGATCTCGATGAACGGGCACGTGTCGAGGTAGAAGAGAGTAATACCCTTATCCTGTTGCGTTCACCCAAACGAGAACCGGAAGGTTCGGCGATCCCGTTTATTACCCTGCCTATCGGGATTATACTCACCTCTGACATGATAATTACCGTCTCCCTGACTGAAGTTGATGTTATCCAGGAATTTCTGAATGGATTAGTCAGAAATTTTGACACCCGCCTTCGGACGCGGTTTGTCCTCCAACTCTGTTACCGTTCAGCATTGCGTTTCCTTCGCTATTTAAAGGAGATAAACCGTCTGACAAACAAAATGGAGAATGAGTTGCACCGATCTACCAAGAACGAACAACTCATCAATCTCTTCTCCCTGCAGAAGAGTCTTGTTTATTTTACCACGTCACTTCGGACTAATTCGCTGATGTTTGAGAAGTTTCCCTATATTGCAGCACTTGATATCTCTGCCGAGTATGAGGAAGATCTCTATGAGGAGGCGGTTATTGAGAATAAACAGGGTCTCGAGATGGCGAATATCTACACCAGTATCCTCACCGGTATGATGGATGCCTTTGCATCTGTTATCAATAACAACGTGAATGTCGTGATGAAACTTCTCACGAGTGTTACCATGCTTTTAATGATACCGACCTTTATCACCAGTATGTACGGGATGAATGTCAGGCTCCCGTTCCAGGATGACCCGCTTGCATTCATCGAGGTGATGGTACTCTCTTTAATCCTCGTCATCTGTGGATTTTTTGTTCTTGTCAGGAAAAAAGTCCTCTGACTGGTGATAACACACAATAAAGCAGAATAGAAAGAAGATTTACGGGTGCGGTATCTGATTTCGTTTCTGTGCTACCCTTACTCTTCTTTCTACCGATTCTGTTTCAAAACCGGATTATATCGAGATTGTCTTTTCCGATTCTCTCTTTAAATCCGTATCACTTCTGAAAGGAAAGGGTGTTTTATAGTTACCTGACCAACAAAAATGTATCAGGACTGAAAGCAATGGATCCGTCACTTCATAAGTATGTAACCAATCCCGGTGATTTTTTTGTGAAAATCTGGGAAAAAGAGCCCTCCCTGTTGATACCTGCCCTCATTCTGGCTGTGGGTGGACTCTGTACCGCTATCAGCGCTTACCAGATGACTGGTATCATGGGAGATCTCTTCTCAGGGATGTCCGGGGCAATAACGACCGTTATGATGGTTGTTGCCGGGATATCAGGATTTATCTCACTCTATATTATGTGGCTTGTTCTTGGAGTAATCATGTATCTCATTGCACGGCATTTGCGATCCGGTTACTCGTTTACCCGGGTTCTTCAGATCTGTGGTTACGGGATGATACCTCTCATTATCGCCTCATGTATCACCATGATCACAGGATTTTACCTGATCCCCCTGGTTGAGATTGGATCATTCCACCTGACCACGATGACGAATGCTCCTGAGATACAGAGCATTGTTGAGAAAGCCACTGAAAACATGCTGAAAGATCCGGCATTTATGCAGTATTCACTGCTTACTTCACTGATAACCCTGATCTGCCTTTTGTGGAGTGCAAACCAGTGGATTTTTGGATTACAGGCCGGGAAATCCCTTTCGGTAAAACAGGCGGTTATCTGTGGGGGAGTTCCTGCAGTGTTATATGCCCTGTTTTTACTCTACTCACTCGGCACATCAATGGGATGGTTTCCATCATGAATAAAAGACTGATCATGTCCCTTATCCCGATTACTTTCCTGCTCCTGTGCATGGTATCGGTATATCCGGGTTGTGCAGAACAGGATCCTGCCGCGGTAAAGGCTTCAGCACAGGTTTTTGTATCTTCTGTTACCCTTGATCCGGAAGTGCTGATGCCGTGGGATACCGGTACCGTTGCTATCGAGGTAACCAATTCAGGGAACGAGGGTGTTCCGATCTCCACTGCCCGGCTTCGTGACAGTACGATAAAGACGACCAGCAGTCAGTACGATGTTGTTGGTTCGATTGGTGCCGGAAATGCGATGAAATTTATCTTTACCATCCAGGCTGACGGAAAGGAAGGTATCTTTAACCCGGTATTCTCCCTCGATTTTCGTGATGCAGGATACTTACGAAACCCCTTCCAGATCCGGGTCCAGGACCGGGCACCAACTGTTGCCATCCTTGACAAGCCGGATTCATTTCGTATCGGCAAGAAAGAGAGACTGACTCTTCATATTGGAAACCCCCGTGATAACAAGGTTACCGGTGTTACCATCGTACCGGGTGGTCAGGGTCATGAGGTGATGCCCTCAAGTTACTTTGTCGGTGTTTTGGAGCCTGATACCTCAGTTGATGTTCCCTTCACGTTTACTCCGGGATCACAAGAGGATCTTGTCTTCTCAGTTTTATACCAGAACGGAGTGAATGAGCATGAGGAGAGTTATGCCATCCCTGTTGTTTTTGGACAGTCCAAGACACGGGCAGAACCGGTAATCTCAAATATTATCCTTGAGGATACCGGTGAATATTACCGTCTCTCTGGTGACGTAACCAACTCTGGTCTTGAGAATGCAAATGGCGTGGTTATCACAACCGATGAACCGGCAGTGCCGACAATACCCTACCGCCTGTATGCAGTGGGAGCTTTAAAACCCGATGATTTTGCCGGGTTTGAGGTGACCTTTACGACTCCCCCTGATGCTACGAATGTAACGGTCGTGATATCATACAAGGATGATGACGGCAATGACCAGGTACGAACTACTGAAGTGAATGTAAAGAGTCTTCCGGAATCTGAATCGGTTCCGAAGGATGATTTATCTCCGATGATATTCGTGGTTGTTATCATCGTTCTGGCTCTGGTTGGCGGTGTAATCTATTATACCCGGTTCAGGAGATAAGATTTTTGTGTCTGATTCAGCCGATCCGGTCATTGTATTTCGCAACATTACGAAGGTCTACCATCTGCTGGGTGAGAATGTGACCGCTCTTCTTGATGTTTCGGGATCGGTCAGGAGGGGGGAGTTTATTGCTATCATGGGTCCGTCCGGTTCAGGAAAATCAACTCTCCTGAATATGCTCGGTTGTCTTGATGTTCCCGATTCAGGTGAGATTCTTATCAATGGCATCGAAACGACAAATATGAGTGACGATGAACTGACAAAGCTCAGAAGGGATCATATCGGATTTATCTTTCAGCAGTTTAATCTCATTCCCTTATTGACTGCCCGTGAGAATGTGGAGTATCCTCTTTTATTAAAGACCGGTTCAGCTGATTGTGATGACCGGTGCCTGGATGTGTTACGATCGGTTGCGTTAGAATCACACCTGGATCATCACCGCCCGAATGAATTGTCAGGTGGTCAGCAGCAACGGGTTGCTATTGCCCGGGCGCTGGTCAATGATCCCGAGATTTTACTCTGTGATGAACCAACCGGGAACCTCGATTCAAAGACAGGCAATGCCATCATGGAACTGTTGTCACGGCTCTGTACGCACCAGAATAAGACGGTTATTATGGTAACTCATGATCCCTCCCTCGCCGTGTATGCAAACCGGACGATTCATATTGTCGATGGAAGGATATCAGGAGTTGCATAATGCAACAGCGGTTGTTTTTCAATCTCGCGATCAGAAACCTGCGAATCCACTGGTTGCGTTCTCTTCTTGCAGCAATCGGGATCATCATCGGGGTTGTTGCGATTACATCGATGGGAATCCTCGGAAACGGTCTTACTCTGTCTGTCTCTGAATCGCTATCAGATGTAGGGGATTCGATTGTTGTCAGTCCTCATGTCGGCTATTATGGGATGGGATCATCACCGGGAAATTCCAGAATTAGCGAACGCGAACTTGAGCAGATAAGAAGGGCTGCAGGTAATGCCGATGTTATTCCGGTATACTCTGGCGGTGAACGAATCAAGGTAGGACGTGAGACCGGGGCTGCTGTGATTTACGGCCTGGATCCAAAGGATATCCCGCTGATGCTTGATAAGCTTGAGGGTCAGTACATCAGGGGTTCATCAGGTGTTATGGCCGGGAAGAAACTGGCCGAGGAGTATGATCTTATCGTTGGATCCCGGGTTCTTATCGGCGAAGAGGAGACCGGTGTCAGGGTGACAGGTATTCTTGATGAACGGGGAATGGGATTTGATATTAATCCTGATTATGGCCTGGTATTTTCTGATCAATGGTACAGGAACTACTATCATGAAGAAGGGTATGACAGTGTCATCGTAAAAGTCAGGGATCTCTCACATATTGAATCGACAAAGGCTGCCATTGAGGCCCAGCTCAACCGGCGTGAGACGACTGTTGATGTGTATGATACCCGTGCAATCCTTGAGACGATACTTGAGACCTTCGGGAGGATCGCGACCTTTACCATGGCTATTGGCGGAATATCCCTGCTTGTTGCCGGGGTGTCCATCTTTAACGTGATGATGATGTCGGTGATGGAGCGGTACAAGGAGATCGGTATTCTCAGGTCGATTGGAACCCTGCGGAGCGAAGTACGGAAGATTTTTATCTATGAATCCCTGCTGCTCGGCCTGGGCGGGAGCCTGATAGGCGGGTTACTCTCGTTTATCGGGGGATATGTTGCGATACTTATCATGCTCGAGGAGACCCGGTATCTTTTTGAACCATCCAGTCTGGTATATATCCCGTATGGCATGGCCTTTGGTATCGTTACCAGTGTTGTTTCCGGTCTGTATCCTGCATGGAAAGCATCAAACCTAAACCCGATAGAAGCACTCAGACATGAGTAGTGTATCCTGCATCACTTTTTTTGAACACAAAAAGAGGGGTGATTTTGGGAGGGGTGGATTACTGATTTGTATTGATGCCGGCTGACAGAATATTGAAAGATGATATTGGTGATGAACGGGTTTTTAGGGTATATCGGTTATCGTGCTGGTATCGGTAACTCTGTCAGCAGCGGGTATGATTGATACAGAATGTGTGTTTTCTCTTCTTTGGTATCACCTCCTGCATTGGTGACGATTGCAGGCTCTCTCTGCATCTCGTCTGATTACAGCATCAATCTTGTTTTATTTAAATCAAAAGAGCGGAAAGGGATCTCTTTTACAACCACCTGGTTCTCCTATCCCTACCCTGCCGAAGGATACCCGGGTTAAGGTATGACGATATGTCCTGTCATCATCTCTCTGGATCAGGACTTTTACACCTATGGTATATGACTGTACCATCTTTTGAATCAAGGCCGGTAAAAACAAATTGGTTCTTCTCTAAAACACGGACAGAAGCATGCAGATACGGGTATGTTCTTGCTATAATCGTGTGGATCTGGTGATTGTCAAATGCCCACGGCACCAGTGTTGAGACAGCCTCTGTTGCATATCCCTGATTTTCCCATTCAGGAAGGATTGAGTAGCCCAGTTCAAAAATCCCTTCATCATCAAGGAAAAATCCCCCGTTTCCGATACAGATTCGCTCTTTTGAATCCTGGTCTGGTAAACGTATCCAGTAAAATGCGTACAGTCTGCATAATCGCGGATCAGTCAGTCTGATAAGGAACTCCTGTATGGTATCATTGTCCATGAGAACCGGCGGCCAGGTACCTGGCACTGATGCATCCAGTGCCTCCTGCAGTCTGCTCCGTGATGACAGTTCGTACAGACATAATTCCCGGTTCATGGGAATAAGATCCAAGCGTTTGGTCTGTAATCTCAATGCATTATGATTTGGTTTTCCGGTGTATCATAGGACCGGTAACCATAGAGTTTGACTGAGTGATTATCCATCTTTTCTCTCCCTTTTTGAAGTGAAAGGGGGATAATCGTTACGGGAGTGATTATATATTGCGGTTCTGTTCTCTCCAGAATTTCTTACAGAAAGGCATAAGCGATATCATCTACCCATAGTAAGAAACCGAAGTGATAACGGATCTTGTAAGCAGGAAGATTCTTGTTCTTTCCGGGAGAGGAGAAGAGTAACCAGAATGAGCAGCAACCCATCAATAACTGAACCAGCACCCACAGATACCGAGACTACGGGTGTTATCCTGATGAGAGGGGATCCGAAAAAGGCAATTCTGCGACTTTCCGGACCGATGATTGTTGCCATGCTACTCATGTCTACCTACAACCTGGTGAATGCCATCTGGGTTGCCGGTCTCGGTTCAGATGCTCTTGCCGCGGTCGGGTTTGTGACCCCGCTTTTCATGATCCTTATCGGTCTTGGTGTAGGTATCGGTGCAGGAGTCAACTCGACAATATCACGAAGGATTGGGGCAGGGGACCGTGCAGGGGCAAACCTCGCAGCCACGAATGCCATGCTCATAACCCTTGTGCTCTCTCTTTTTCTGACGGTGGTTCTCTTTATTTTCGTCGAACCGATAATGCTCCTTTTCGGTGCCGGACAGACAACGAGCCTTGCTGTCATATACGGGAAGATTATCTTTCTCGGGACTGTCCTTGTTCTCTTTACCAATATTGTATATGCTATCCTGCGGGCAGAGGGTGACACCAGGAGAGCCATGTACGTGATGGGTGCCTCTGCAATTCTCAATATTATCCTGGATCCTCTTCTCATTTACGGGGCAGGTCTGGGGATCGCGGGAGCTGCATGGGGAATGATACTCTCGCTTGTCATGGTCACCGTCGTGCTCCTCTACTGGTTCTTTGGAAAGAAGGATACCTACATCTCCTTCTCCCTCGATCCCAGGAAAGTTGATACAAAAACGGTACGGGACATCCTGAGTGTCGGATTCCCGGCGAGTCTTGAGTTTATGCTCATGTCTCTTGTTGCCATCATCCTAAACGGTATGCTGGTTGTTGTTTCAGGAACTGATGCGGTCGCTGTCTTTACTGCCGGCTGGCGTATCGTATATTTTGCCATCATTCCTCTTGTTGCCATCTCAACATCGGTCATCTCTGTCGCCGGTGCAGCGTATGGCGGGCGTTCCTATGAGAAACTCCCGGTTATCCATACATTCTCGATACTCCTTGGTGTTGTGATCTCGGTCTGCATCAGCGCTATTACCTGGCTTTTTAAAGACCAGATGGCGCTTATATTTGCATATTCCCCGGAAAGTGCTCATCTTGCTCCGGGAATCGCGATATTTCTCGGTATCATGTGCCTGTTCTATCCCTTCGTTCCTCCCGGGATCATGTCCAGTTCTCTCTTCCAGGGAGTCGGAAAGGGGGCAACATCCCTCTGCATTAATCTGTTCAGGAACCTTGTCTTTATTGTTCTCTGCGCGTATCTTCTTGGGTTCTGGTTCGGGTTTGGTGAGCACGGGGTCTGGTGGGGAGTGGTTACCGGGGATATCCTCGGTGGTCTGGTCGGGTATGCCTGGGCACGAATCTATCTCTCGCGGCTGCTGCGGTACCGGTGATCTGAAAGAAAGCAGAGTATCCCCTCGCTGGTACTAAATAGCTCTAAAGAGAATGACATTTTTTCATTAGATCCTCTCTTATTGATACTACCGGAAATTGTCTCTGCCGGGACAGATCCCTTATCCCTGCAGAGGTGTACCTTGGTGCAATGATGACTCGAGAAATGCCTGCATTTGATGAAGTGGTTCGTTTTCATGGGCACCGTTGTCCGGGTCTTGCAACCGGATACCGGGTATCAGAACTTGCCCTTCGCGAACTGGCGACATCCCGGTCAGGGGATGAGGAACTGGTGGCAATCGTTGAGAACGATGCCTGTGGTCTGGATGCGATTCAGTACGTAACGGGGTGTACCATTGGAAAAGGAAACCTCATCCTGCGTGATTACGGGAAGCAGGTATACACCTTTATCAGGCGAAACAAAAGTGATGCGATACGAATAGTCCCGCACCCACGAGAGGATAGTAAGGAGAGCAGAATGATGCAGGAGATCGTGTCACGTGTCTTTGCAGGCACGGCAACACCGGAAGAGATAGAGAGAGTCGCCTCTGATCGTGCGGAAAAGATTGAGTATCTTCTCACTGCATCTCTCGGGGATATCTTCTCTTACCGGCATGTCACCGCAGATATTCCGGAAAAGGCACGACTGTTCCGCTCGGTTGCATGTGCCAGGTGCAACGAGATGGTTTCAGAGTCACGTGCACGGGTTGAGAATGGATCAATTGTCTGTATCCCCTGCTTTTCTGAGTATTCACGGGGATGGTGAAACTTTTATGATATCAGGTACGAATACGGGAAAAATGACACAATCGTAAAGGTTCATCATACGATTGAGGTACTATAAATCTGTACTACCGGAACACCCGTCTGGAGATGTTATGGACGAAGATACAACGACGGAGATCTGCCTTACTCCTATCGGCAGGATTCATTCCCCATATCTGGAGAGGAGTGATGCACCCCGCCAGGGAGCTGTGTCGGCTGAAAAAATGATTTTGGAGATATTTCCTCCCTATCAGCCGGGTCTTGGATCCATGACAGGTATCACCCATATTTATGTGCTGTATTGGATGGACAAGGCTGATAGGACCCGTCTTTCTGCCCGGCGGTCTGACTGGAATCATCCCCGGCCGGTCTTTACCATCCGTTCACCGGATCGGCCAAATCCGATCGCTATCAGCATTGCCCGAATCATGAAGGTTGCAGACGGGATAATCGAAGTGACCCGGCTTGATGCAATGGACGGCTCTTTTATCCTTGATATCAAACCCTATATCCCTTCGATTGACTGCATCCCTGATGCATAATACGGTTATGGTATCTGTTTATCAGTTATTTTTTTCCCTTTACCAATAATATCTGAATGGGTTACTTTTTTAGATTCTTCTCCATCCTATTCTTCACAGTCAGGTATTATTGAACCGAATCTCCTATGTAGTATCAGGAAGATTATATTATGTCATGAAATGTTCCGGTTGCGGGGAAACCCAGAAAATAACAGATATCCCACAAAATATTCCGCCTCTTGTCTACGAGTGCCTCTGTAAAAACGGTGGGATGGAGGGACTATATAGTCATGTTATATCTCCTGACATGATATCGAAAAACCTGAAGTTGTTTAAGGCACTTTCGGATCCCTTCAGGATGAAGATTCTCTCATTGCTCTCGATCCAACCATTATGTGTCTGTATTATCCGGGAATTATTGCAGATATCAGATACCCGACTCTCATATCACTTAAAAAAACTCAGTACCCTCAATCTCATATCAGGTTCACCCCAGGGAAACTGGATTATTTATACGATTACTGAGCGTGGTAGTCTTGCTCTCTCTCTTTGTCTCAATGTTATTGAACCTTCTGGCGGTGATTAAGAACTTTGCTCACCTCTTTTTTTTCAACTGAGTGATAAAAACCATTCACTACGTATGTATTCTTGATGATGGGTGCGTATATCTCATACGGATTTAGCAAGGAAGAGGATAACAGAGTCTGTTATTTTATCGGAGGCCGTACAAATTCGGGTTGTATTTCATCAGCCTGATTAAGAAACGGCTGAAGGAATTATAAGTTAGTTGGGCATGTCACAGACTCAATGACAGGTACTCAGGAGAAATTTTTTCTCACCCTTTCCATTTATCTATGGAATTATCGATTGTTCTCTTGATATCCTGTGTCTTTCTTAAGTAGGGCGACATTTTCAAAAAATATTGAACTAGTTATGTTTAAATAATCCCCTGACAAACATTCCAAATAATGTTGAAACGTTCGTACCACATGAGATCTGATCCTGAAATATCAGGTTTAATAGTGTTCAGGCGTGGCATTCATTCGACCTGCACCATAAATATGATTCTTCGTTATCTCTCCTATTTCTCCGTTTGGGGAGATTTTTTTGATTGATATCCTCTTAGGAACCCTGCTTGCCGGATGGAATACACTCTTTAGTTATCTCTCTGAGCACGTGGTTACCTGTCTTATCCCGGCGTTCTTTATTGCCGGAGCCATCGCTGCGATTATCAAGAAGGATGCGATTCTTACATACTTCAGCCCGGATGCAAAAAAATCAGTCAGTTACGGGATTGCATCGGTATCAGGGACCGTTCTTGCGGTATGTAGTTGTACAATCCTTCCGATGTTTGCCGGGATTCTCAAAAAAGGAAGTGGTATTGGTCCTGCTATCGCCTTCCTTTATGCCGGTCCGGCAATAAACATCCTCGCAATCGTCTACTCTGCAAAAGTACTTGGTCTTGATATCGGTATTGCCCGGGGAATCTTTGCTGTAGTGCTCTCAATCATCATCGGTCTTATTATGGCTGCGATATTTCGGGAGCATGATAATGAAGTACGGGATGCCGCAAAAAAGAATCCTCGTGTTTCAACAGGAGAAGAGGAGCGACCGGGATGGGTTGTTCCTGCATTCTTTCTCTTCCTGATTGCAATCCTTCTCGTTGCGACATCACAGCTTGATATCTTTTTCCGACTGCTTATCGTGTACTTCCTCTCGATGGCAATTGCGTTCCTGCTCATTTACTACTTTAACCGGGACGAGGTGACGGGTTGGGGATACGAGACCTGGGATCTGACAAAGAAGATATTTCCCATTCTTATTATCGGAACTTTTGCGCTCGGGATGCTCTCCTACTTCCTCCCGCCTGAGGTGTTCAAACCCTTTATCGGAGACAACTCACTCCCTTCAAACTTTATTGCAGCCCTTATCGGGGCAATCCTCTATATGCCTACCCTGCTTGAGGTGCCGATTGTAGGAACGACATTAGGATACCTCTCAGGAAACATGGCAAAAGGTCCGGCACTTGCCCTGCTTCTCTCCGGGCCAACGATAAGCCTGCCAAGTCTGCTTGTCCTTACCCGGGTCATGGGTGCAAAAAAGACCGGGGTATATGCGGTGCTCGTAGTTGTCTTCTCCACCATTGCCGGGTTTGTATTTGGCAACAGCGGGTGGTGATGGTGACAAATGATATTCCCTGTTGTCAGGCAGATGTCATGAGAGGGGTGCGGCGGAGACCGGTAAACGGAATTCTGACAGGCAGTATCATGCTGGATGAGATCATTGCAGATGTGAAGGAGATGAACCTCTCCTATGAGAAGCAGATACGGGAGATGCTGCTAAAGAAAGTAAAGGTATACAATTACATCTCAAAAAGTGCTGAAGAGATGTATATAAAAGCAATCATGGAAACAAATCAGAAAAGACAACAAAAGAGGTAAACATGTATTCAAAAATTCTCTTTCCAACCGATTTCTCACCGTGTGCAGAAAAAGCGATTTCCTACATTATTCAGCTTCGGGATTCAGGTGCAAAAGAAGTTATTGTTCTGCACGTAGTCGATGATTTTTGTGTTGAAGGACTGCTGAAACATTGTAAAATGGCCGGTTTCGAGCCGGAAGAATTTAAAAAATTAGTTCTTGATGAGATGATATCAGAAAATGAAGAGATGGTCGAAGGGGTAAAAAAAATCTTAATCGAAGCAGGATTTCAGGTTTCAGTCAGGATTGAATTTGGAAAGCCGGTAAAAGAAATTTGTAAAATTGCAGAAGAAGAAAACATATCCGTTATCGTAATGGGAGCAAAAGGTAAGGGTGCATTAAAAAGCATGATTTTAGGTAGTGTATCTGAAGGAACCGTGAGAAATGCACATGTTCCGGTACTTGTAATCCATTAAGCAATTTAGAATATAATTAATTTATTGAAAAAGAGTTGACTTTATGAGAAAAGAAGAAAAGAGCAATTTGAATTTATTGAAAAATTATCTGCCAACCATTATTTTACTGGTTATGATATTAGCACTTACTGTCTGGTCATTTTCGACCGGTCTGGCAGTAAAAGAAGGAACACCTGATCTGACCACCACTGCAATAATTCTTCTCCTTATTGTCGGGCTGTTTGCCGGTTTGCTTGGGGGCATTATTGGAACTGGTGGCTGTAGTGTCATGTTACCGATTCTTCATTTCTATCTTGGATATCCAACACCTGTTGCAATAGGGACGACTCTCTTTGCAGTTATCTTTACAGCGATCTCCGGAGGATATGGTCATTTGATCCGGAAAAACCTTGATGTGAAAACAACACTCTGGCTTGCCGGTTTTGGTGTTGTTGGTGTGGTCATTGGTTCATATGTATTTGACATGCTCACCGATCAGACCGCACTTCTGGGTTTACTGCTTGGGATAGCATTTTTACTCCCGGCATTACGAATGATCATTGAGGGTGTTATTAACCGTAATAAGGCACATCCGGAAGGAAATGTCATCCCGGGATCAGATTATCGAAAAGGATCATTTGGTTTTATTATCGGAATTCTAACCGGCCTTGTTGGTTTAGGAGGAGGTTATGCTCTTGTACCCGGTCTGATCTATCTTTTCAATGCACCCGTCTATGTTACCATGGGAACTTCATTGGCAACGATGATTCCGCTGGCTATTGTAGGTGGAGGAATTAAACTGGCAGAGGGTTTCGTTGCAATCGGTGCCGGACTGATTATGGCAGCAGGAACCATAATTGGGGCACAATTTGGTGCAGCAATCATAAAAAAGTTTCATCCTGCACTGTTAAAGTTGATCTTTGGGATTTATTTCCTGTATGTTTCAATAAAATTTATCGCCGCTTACTTTGGGATTTTGATATTCTGATTCGGCGGTTTGCATAAAAATTCAATAGTACTAACAAAAACCAGACTTCGTTCGTTGCAATATTAGAATCCTGATGTAAGGAATCAGGGTAATCAACTCAATAAAAACGAAAAAAATGCAGATTTTAATTCTCTAGTGAAATTATTTTAAAATCGGGGCGAAAAAAATGAAAATAGAAGTATTAGGAACCGGATGCACGAAATGCAAACGATTATTCGATAATGTGACTGAAGCAGTAAAAAAATCAGGGATTTCAGCAGAGGTTGTAAAAGTCGATACACTGGATGAGATTATTAACCGGGGTGTCATGATGACCCCGTCTCTCTTTGTCGATGGGACAGAACGGGTATCCGGACGGGTGCCGACAGTAAACGAGATCATTGCAATCCTCAATGAGGGAGCATAATGGCAGAACAGGCACCCTGTACCTGTGGGAGCAACGAGAAGAACCGGCTGATCTTTCCCTGTTCAGGACAGGCGAACACGGGGCAGATATCAAATGCGGCTGCGATCCAGCTATCTGACGAAGGATACGGGAGTTTTGTCTGCACCGCTCTTCTGGCATCGGGTTCAGAATCGCTGGCTGGGAAAGCAAAGGAAGTTGAAGAGGTCGTTGCCATTGACGGGTGTGGCATACACTGTGCCAGAAAGATCATCGAACAGGCCGGTGTTCCGGTTCACCAGCACCTGGTGGTTACCGATCTCGGTATTGAGAAGAAGAATAATGACCGATCGTTTACCCCTGAACAGGTTGAAGAGATTGTCTTTGCAGCGTGGAGAGGAGAGGGGAAACCAGAGGAAATCTCTGCAGGGAAGAAAAGCCCTTCGGGTGGCTGCGGTTGCGGTGGCAACTGCTCCTGATTTTTGTATGTACAAAGATTCAGACATTGTTCTTGTTACCTGCTCCGGGATATCCAATACGGGAAAACTCACTGCAAAGATGGGTGAGACCCTGGCCAGAAGATATCCGGGTCTTATCGAATGCTTTGTTCCGGCACGGACGGAGCCGGGAAAATTCTGCTTTGCTCTCATGAATGCAGGGAAAATCGCAGTCGTTGATGGCTGTTCTGACTGCTGTGGACGAAAAAGGGTACGAGAGCACGGCTTTGAACCGGTTATTCACATCGTTGCTACCGAATGTGGTATTGTAAAAAATGGTATGGAAGAACCCAGGTTTGATGAGATTGAACTCCTGATATCTGTAGTTTGTGAAAAACTCATATGATGGAAACGTATTTATTCATGAATTATTTCTAAAGGGCATATAACGGTTAACATGAAGAAAAATTATGTTCCATTTATCATTCTTGCCACCCTCACCGGAGTTTATATTTTTTTTGGGGGGTTTGGTTGCAATCAGCCTTTCAATCTCCAAAATAATTCTACAGAGGGAAATATCTCGCAGATGTTTATTCCGCCTCCGGAGTTGTAGAAGTGTATCATTTCCATGAAACCCAGCAGTGTTATACGTGCCGGGTGCTTGGCGAACTGGCGGAAGAGACCATGAATACTTCATTCAGACAGGAGATAGATGATGGAGATATCATATTCAGACATGTGAATGTTGATCTCCCGGAGAATGCAGACGTGGTATCACGGTTTGAACCGACATCTTCCTCTCTCATGATTGGGTACACGGATGAAACCGGTTTTCATTGGGAGAATCTGATTACACTCTGGTATAAGCTCGGGGATAAAGATGCATTTCATGAGGAATTGACCAGGGTTATCAGGCAGAAAATGTAGGAGAAATCAGATTTTTTCCAGTTCTCTGACCATCTCATACATCGAATAACGAAGAGATATAACCGGGATGAAGCAAAAATTAACCGTTTTTCCGGATAAGCCCGGATGAGAACATCAGCTCCTGTTCAGGTATGCTTTTGCAATCTGGTCGGTATGATGAATAATATCACTGCTCCCGGCTATTCCGATATTCCCGATGAAAACTGCCGGATATGAAATGTCCGGGCGGTGAAACTCTTTCTTAAATGGAGTAAATAACGCCCTGTTTTCTCCGTTAAATGCAAGATTTCTGTATTCAATCGGGATGGAGGGATTTTTTCGTTCAAATGACAGGAGATATTCCCGTGCATCCTTGCATGAACCACAACTCGAGGTATAGAAGAAATAAATCGGAAACGGCTGTTCTGACTTCATCGCAGGGGTATTTGTAAAAATTTCAAAAATTGCATCTCCTGAAATTACCTTCCCGTCTCTCAGAAATACATCTGCAAGACCAGGAGTGGTGCACCATACCATAACCAGAATGCACAGAAATACTGCTTTTGTGATCTTCATGGGCGGATATCCGTGAGTATTGGTTTTTGATATCATGCTTATTTCTGATAATTTTTTCTGATTTGTGCAATTAATTGAGCAGATTCTTTTTCTGCAATAGTTTTGTCATATCCTTGTGAAACTAATTTTGCAACGAATTTTCGAAGAACCGGTTCATTATATTCAGACTGGTATTTATCAAAGACCACGATTCAGCTTATGCAACACTATGGCCTGATTCCTTCTCCCATTCTGCCATTGCCATGCGCAATGCCCCCCTTATACTCAATTCATCTGATTGCTGAAATGTATTTTTCAGCATCGAACACATCTCTGAAAAAGTCTTTTCCTGCTTTGGCGTCATTTTCGTCATGGTTATCCCTTCCGTGGACTGGAATCAGGTATCGGGTATACGCTGATTCATACAATATTGAAATATTTTCTGAATTATTAAATCTTATTAAACCGGGCATACAGAAAATTACGGGACTACCACCTTATCCAAAGAAATTATCGGATTAATACTCCTTAAAATTCCTAATTGATGAGATGATTGATAAATCCCAACAGGGATTCCATACATATCAGAGAGGGTATTTATAGATACAATGAGGTTATTAGATAAGAAAAATTAAAAAATTTCACTTAAACAATTTTTCTTACGTGTGAGCAACATACCTATATCACGAATATCAGATACTATTTCGAACTAAATGGATAAAAACCTCGGATACTATGAATCAATACTCTCTTATTCTTCTTTCTCATAAATTAATACGACAATGAGTCCTTTTCGTGTTATCATAAAAAGGCCTGCTGAAGACTGGTTACGAAGACAACCAATAGAAATTCAAAGCCGGTTCGCAACTAAAATTCGCAAATTAAAAGAATACCCTGAAATTTTTGGGAAACCTCTCCGAGGTCGGCTTCATGGGTATTGGGAATTATATTTTGAACACAGATATCGCATAATATATACTATAAACAGAGTTGAAGGCGTTGTTTCCATTGAAGCATTGTGGCATAAAGATGATTTTTAAATGCCCAGTTCTTCTGCGAGTTCTTCAAAATCTCTTCCTTCATCCTGTTCTTTACTCTTTTTAATCTGATCCATAAGGTCTGAATCTGATAAAATTTCTAATGAATGTGTTATTGATTCATATTCATCTACGGAAATCGTTATCCATCCCGTTGAATGAATTCCCTGAGGTTGATTCTGTGAAGCGATATCAAATCCCATATTATTGTTATTTATTATCGTATACATTGATTAATCTTTCACTACCCTGAATATAGTCAGGTTTCATTCATGCATTCATTATTCATAGAGATAATGGTCGCTCCCTGGGGCATCACCAATCTTTCAAAATCAGTTGCAAGGATCGGTTCAGGATTTTGAGAGCCCACACAATTTATCGGTGATATCATTTCTGACCAGTTTTGAGGAAAAGTTCTCTCGAGGGAATATGAGCGATATCCTTTAAATCCTGTTTCATCCAGAATTCCCTATTTTCTTAGAATTTTTAATCACCCTTACAGACCACTGGGGAGATCAAAGATGAGGGTAGGGATGGAAAAAAATTCTAAATAAAAAATGAAATTTAAATAAAGATCGGGACCAGAATGATGATACCCATTAAAAGCATGATAACTCCGATTGTTATCCGTAAATGACTTTTTCTCTCATCTCTCCAGGCGTTTAATTTTTCCGGTGAGAGGCCGAAGAGAACGAGGAGCAGGATCGCGATGAGGGGTATGATAACCACGAGATTATATGCGAGAAGGTACAGGACTCCCGTTTCAAAATCCTGGTAGATCATTCCAAGAACCGAGATATATATCCCGACTGTGCAGGCCATCCCGTACAGCCCGGTAAGGCCTCCGACAATAAATCCTGCCGGAATACTGGCCATCTTGAGATACTTTGATATCGATCCTTTCTTTGACCGGGGTATTGAGAATAATGCTTGTTTCTTTTTCTGCAGGCCATCTTTTATCTGGAATATTCCTGCGATGATAGCGATAACTCCTGCCGCAATGAGAAAGTAGTGAGCAACACCGGGGAGCTGGATGACTGAGAAGATTGCAAATCCGGACAGCACCCTGACAATGAAGAATGCAATGATAAATGCAGAACCCACATAAAGAATCGTCTTCCTGGAATCCGAGGCCATCAGGGAGACGAGCAGCAGGGCAAGCACCAGAAGTCCACAGGGATTAAAACCCTCACCGATTGCAGCTAATAAAAGAATTACCGGGTTAATTGATATCTCCCCGGAAGAATCAGGGAGACCAAACCCGTTTTCGGAAGTTACGGTCTGTTGTACAGTCTGGATGGTATCCTCGAGATCTGAAAGGATCTTCTTCTCTCCAACAAGGATATGGTTGCCGATAAAAATAACCGGAACATATATCTTCTCATCAGGGTGCATCTTTCTGAAATGTTCAAAGAGCAGAATGTCCTCCTGATCCCTGGTGATATCATGATACTGAACCGGTACTTCAGGGTGTAGTATTTCGTATTCTTCAATAAAGGGCAGTACTTTATGACACTCTGCACAGTAAGGGCTGTGAAAAACATGAACGATATCCGGGTCATAAATTTGTACTGATGGCTCTGTTGCATCTTCTGCAAACACTCCGCAAATAAGTAAGATGATTGCGCAGAAGATCACCAGTGCTATACTCGTTTTAGATGGTTTGTATGCCTGGGTTGGAATCATTGTATTAACCATTTATTTTGATTATCTCTCATTGATAGCCAAATGAGGTGTTTTATGTTCCTCTATTGATTCAATAAATATTGAAACAGCACACAGTACTATGATAGTTAGGGTTTATTAGGTTTCTGATTACTTAATCTCTTATCCTGATGCAATTTTTTCATTAGCAGAACGATTTTTATTTGTCTCTTTTTTTATCTTTTCTCATAAAGTAAGAAACTCTCTTCACAATTGTGTATTCGACGTTTTTGAGGAAACTATTTATTTCAAAAAATTTAGAATTCAAATATAATTAAAGTGTCATATCAACATATGGCACAGAGGTACAACTCATGAATCAGACACAGATGAAAAGATTAAAACCAATTGTATTCTGTCTCCTCGTTCTCGGGATGAGCATAGCAATGGTACCTGCCAGTGCAACCATCTTTATCGAAGATGGATCCGAGATAGAAGACGGTGCGTTATACGAGCTTATCGCAGATGTTGCCCCGGAATATTCAGAAGATGCAGTCGTTTTCTTTTATGATCCCGAATGTGGAGTCTGTACTCCGGCCCATGAATTTCTTGATGAATACATAAAAATTAACCCGGAAACTCACGTGCAGATACTAAACCTGGCAGATAGTTCAGAAGAACGGAAGTTGTTTAAGGAGTTTAAACAACAGTTCAACAGGGAGGTAGTCTATACTCCGGTGCTCTATATCGGGCCGGTAGCGTTTGAAGGTTCTCCTGATATCAAGGAATATTTTGAGGAAGTATACCTCTGGTATACTTCTGAAAAGAATCTTTGAGATCTCTTTTTGAGTCAGGAAATCAGTTTTTTGTAAAATCCGGTAAGGGTCTCTTTGTACATCGACCGGATCGCCTCTTCATGGTCGGCAAGGGGCTTTACCGGGATAAGGTCTATTACTGCTTCCAGGGTTATTTTTGACTCTTTTACCGTTTCTACAGCACCTATCGTCATCGAGAGGACCGCACGGGTTGCATCATCCCGGGTAAGCCCGAATGATTCTCCGAGACTGATGAGTTCGGCTATCTGGAACCAGAGATAGGTCGGGCCCATCGCAGTAATAACCGCATATGCTTCGAGTCTCTCTTCAGGAACTTCCGGCATCAGGCCAAGTGGGAGAACAAGATCAGAGAATGCCTTCCTGAAGGCATCCGTACATGCAGGTCCGAATGTAACCGGGTTATATCCCTGATTAACATAGGAAGCAGCGTTTGGGATCATCCTGATGACAGCCCGGTCTGTACCGGTAATCTGATTTATCGTTGTAATCTTAATCTTTGGTGCAAGAGAGACGATGACAGTACTTTCACCAAGGTACGGGGTTACCTGCTTGAGCATCTCAACTACAACCGGGGGGTGAAGGCCGATGAAGAGGAAGTCAGCTGTCCTGATGGCCTCATCCGGTTCTGTTTTTTGTTCAATCATGGGGAAGGATTCTGCAAGTTTTTGAGAGATCCCGGTATCAGTATCCATTATAATAATCCGGTCAGGAAGACTGTTCTTTCTGGCAAGACCTTCAAGGATGATTCGGGTTACCCTTCCGGCTCCGATAAAGGCTGTCGTTTTTGACATGGTAGATCTTTTTGTTTCAAAAAAAGTTGAACTTTATACGTATATATACCCTACGGTCTTGTCATCTTTGACACCAATGGTATGGTAATTCTTCGTCCTGTCCTGATACCCCGGAATATTTGTCTTTCAGATAAAGAATAATACGGTGCTTTTATCACCCTCAACAATTCTCCGGGAGTCCCGGCACTTGTAGCACTCAAACCAGATGACACTCATGATTCCTGCAAGAACACAGATAATAAGATCAATGTTCGGAACGGCACCAAACCTGAAGAGATCCTGTAGAACAGGCAGAAAGAGAACAAGTATTAGGCTTATGATAGTCCCTGCAAATACCCAGATCATAGCCTTGTTGTAAGAGCGTAGAGTTGTAAGTATCGTTTCAGACCATGACCGGTTTGTCAGAATGAGACAGAGATTTGATATAACAATCGTTGTAAAAGTCAGTGTCCGTACCTCTGCATCACCAAAACCCCTGCTTACAGCATTCAGGTATATGATAAAGACCATGGTTAATACAACAAAACCCTGGAGGAGACTGAGTACGAGGATTTTTTTTGTAAAAAGACCTTCCCTGCTTTGCCGGGGAGGACGATTCATCACGTTTGGTTCTTCTTTTTCAGACTCGAATACGATAGAACAGGCAGGATCGATAATTAACTCAAGAAACACGATATGCACGGGCAGCAGTATCAACGGCATGTTGAAAAGAACGGGAATAAGTGACATGCCCGCGATGGGGATATGGACTGATATGATATATGCCATCGCTTTCTTCAGGTTATCAAAGATCCTCCGTCCCAGACGTACAGCAGAGACAATAGAGGTGAAGTTATCGTCCAGAAGCACAAGTGACGAAGATTCACGGGCGACATCAGTTCCCCTGCCCCCCATTGCAATGCCGATATCTGCACATTTTAACGCCGGGGCATCGTTTACCCCGTCACCCGTCATGGCAACAACCTCACCGTTGGCTTTGAGGGCATTGACAATCCGCAGTTTCTGTTCCGGAACTGCCCGGGCAAAAAGGTCCGTGGTCCTGATCCGGCTTTTTAGCTCATCCTCGTCCATTAGATCCAGTTCAGCTCCGGTAATACACCGACCGGTATGTTTCAGACCTATCTGTTCGCCGATATTTTGGGCAGTGAGTGGATAATCGCCGGTTATCATAATGACCCGGATTCCGGCGGCATAACACTCGTGAATTGCATCCGGGACTAAGGAACGAACCGGATCGGCAAATCCTATCAGTCCAAGGTAGGTAAAGGTAAAATCATGTTGTTCTTCCGGGAGCTTACAGATGGTAAATGATGCCCGTGCGATTGCAAGGACTCGAAGTCCTCGTGCTGCCATTCGGTTAATGTCTTCTGTGAGTGACTGTAGTTTCCCGGAATCAAAATGGCAGAGATCGGCGATTGCTTCAGGAGCTCCCTTTGTGGCGATGACATACTCATCTCCCCCGGGGGACCGCCAGACATTTGACATGGCAAGAAGGTCCGGTGAGAGCGGATATTCGACAATCAGTTCCCAGCCGGTATGAATATGCTCGGTCTTTCCAAAATCCCCTTTCGAGAGTTCTATCAATGCTTTCTCCATGGGATCAAAGGGATCCTTTTTACAGGCCAGAATGGCGAATTCTGCCATTTCATGATAATTCTCCGGAACGGAACGGATCTTCTGACTATCACCTTCATACATCTTTTCATCGGAAAAAAAAGAATGGACGGTCATCCGGTTCTCGGTGAGAGTGCCGGTCTTGTCTACACATAGTACTGTTGCAGAGCCGAGTGTCTCAATTGCCGGGACCTGACGGGTCAGAACATTCTTTTTTGAGATTCTCCATGCACCGAGTGCAAGGAAAACGGTCAGAACAACCGGGAACTCTTCCGGGATGATCGCCATCGCAAGAGTAATTCCCGCAAGCAGTCCCTCGATCCAGTTACCCCTGCTCACACTGTATACAATGACGATTATCAGACAAAGAAAAAAGCCGATGATGGCGATAGACCTGACAAGATGCACGATCTCTGTTTTAAGCCGGGTCTCTCCCCTATCTACTGTCTTTAGGATCGAACCGATTCTTCCCATCTCAGTCTTTGCACCCGTCCGGATTACCTCTGCCAGTCCCTGGCCCTGTACGACCATCGTCCCTGAGTAGAGAAAGGGTTGATCATCCCCCCCCGGTCGCTCTGCCGGTGTATCTTTCGTCCATACTACTTTCCGAACCGGTATTGATTCCCCGGTAAGAAGCGATTCATCTACCTGGATATTGTTGGAGGAGAGGAGAATCCCGTCAGCCGGAACCCGGTCTCCTTCGACAAGAATCAGTGTATCTCCGGGAACTACCTCCCTTCCGGCAATTCGTCTCTGTTTACCATCCCTGATAACGAGAGCCCTGGGACTGGAGAGGTTCCGGAGTGAATCGAGTGCCCGCTCGGTCTTTCTCTCCTGGTACACGGTGATTGCGATGATGATACCAACAAAACTCATCAGCATGATGCTTTCGGCCATGTCGCCAAGTAAAAAATAGATTAGGCCGCTTGCGACCAGTAGAATGAACATCGGTTCCTTAGCAACATCACCGATAATTTCCAGGATCCCATGGGGGGCTGAACCGGGCAGTTCATTGTATCCAAAGGACTGAATCCGAAGGGCCGCCTCATCAGATGAGAGTCCGTGTACCGATTCAAGATCTAGGGGTGTCATGTGCAATCCGACAGGTCCAGGGATTCGTTCATAATCACAAAATGCCGTTCCTGTTCATCTGAATGTGATATTGAGTTTCTGTTAATTGTGTTATCTGTTCTTCAAGACCTGTGTTATAGGGCATTTCCCCTTCTATTTATTAAGGGTTTGATAAATGGTGAATACATCATTCACAACAGTCTGTGGTTATACCGGTACAGAATTTAAAAATTCTTTTGCACGAATACTGTTGTTCCCGGAAGTTGCTGATGAAAATATCCAGTACCCGGGCAAATGATGATTTAATCAAGTGCGATGAAATAGAATATTTTGATTCGTCAGAATGACTTTGAACCTGTCAGGACTTCTGAATTCAGTCAGGATGACTGACGTTGTTTCTTATTTTCAATTCAGTTAAAAAGGAAGAATATCAGGTTGGTTATTCTTTTAATTCTTTTATCTCTGCATCTGCAGCGTTTTTCTTCACGGATTCGATTCCGTTCCTGCAGGAATTCTCGGATTTATATCCCTGGCTCTGTCCGATAATTTCACCATTGGCAGCTTTTAAGGAAAAACGGAACTTTTCTGCCTTATCCTTTTTCACTTCAAAGCGGGAATCATCAGCAGCATTCTTACGGATCGATTCAATACCTTTCATACATCCTGCCTTGGATTTGTAACCTTCCCCGGTCAGTATTACCTGGTTGTTGCCTGCTTTTAACCTGAACCGAAACTCTCCTGCTTTATCCTTGTATACTTCAAACTTTCCGGTCATAGTAACCAATGAATAATCATTTTATTACCTGAAAAACCTATCGGTAAAAATTACCTGTTCCTGTCTGGATTTTCTACTATAACTGCAGGATGAAGAAAGAATAACTAACAGACCCTGAAAAACCAATTTCCAGAAAATTAAATGAATAAGAGATATACCTGCCGATTGTCGTTTGAATTGAGTATGAGTAAAAATGAGATCCTTTCCCCTTTTCTAGAATCATCGGATGCGGTAAATATCCCGCGAGCTAATAGAGATATATGGCTGAAGAAAAATCATCTGCAGGCAAATTGCGGCAGAAGATACGATTTATTATCCTTATTGTCTCGTTCCTTCTTATTCCGGTAACAATCTTTTATGTCTCTCCCATTGTCATTATGATGGGAGCGGCAGAAGGGATAGTCGCAGGCAGTATGCTGCTTTTTATCGCACTTTTTATTATATCCCTTATCGCAGGACGAATCTGGTGCGGATGGTTCTGTCCCATGGGTGCATGGCAGGAGATATGTGCTCCGGTCATGAAAAAGACGGTAAAAGGGGGCTGGAGGAACTGGATCAAGTACGTAATTACGATTCTCTGGCTTGCAGCCATCGGATTCACCTTCCTGTCAGCAGGGGGGATCAGGGGAATTGATCCCCTCTATGGCACGGTAAACGGGATCTCGATCTCTTCACCGGATGTCATGGTGGTCGTCTGTATCATCTTTGCTTTCATCTTCGTTGTTTCTTTCCTTACCGGCAGACGCGGTTTTTGTCATGTCCTCTGCCCGATAGCAGGATTAATGGTTGCCGGCAGAAAGATCCGCAATCTCATCGGGTGGCCCGCCCTGCAACTGAGTGCCGATGCAGACCTCTGCAATGACTGCAATGACTGTTCACGAGCATGCCCGATGGGTCTTGATGTGCATGCCATGGTCAGGAAGAACCAGATGGAGAATGCAGACTGTATCCTCTGTGCCAGTTGTGCTGATACCTGCAACAAGGGAGTTATCTCATACTCAATCAGAGGAAGATAACGATCTCTCTTTAAAAAGCAGAATGTCAGGAGGCCCTCTTTTTGGTTACCTAATCCACCGGGAACCGTTTACTCCGAATCGCAGGATCTGTTGATGGTTGCATCTGACGGTTGCATCTGACATATCCCGAACCAGGATCTGCCTGATATGCGTATGTATTATCATGAAAGGCAAACCGGTGTGTTTCCCGGTTATTTCCCAAGGGAAACCCGAAAAAGAACAGCCCGGTCTATGGAACGAACCGGTATGAAACAGCTTCTATCGGAACTGCTATCACTTCTCCCGTATATCCCTTTAAGAGAAGGTGTAAAAGATGAAAATTACTGAAGTTTCCGGGGTCTCCCCGGGGCCAAATCCCCATCATGTAGATGCAAGACAGGTGTATGATACACAAAATGCTCTAGCGGTTGTCATCACCTTACAACCCGGGGAATCGTTAAAGAAGCATATCACTCCGGTTGATGTCTTCTTTTATGTTCTGGATGGTTCCGGAGTTGTTGAGATTGGAGAGGAACGGGCAGTATGTAGAAAAGATACACTGATTGAGAGCCCGGCTAATATACCACACCGCTGGATAAATGAGAGTACTGACACACTCCGCGTTCTGGTTGTAAAGGTTCCAAAACCAGTAGAAGAGACAAAATTACTCTGATCTCCTGAATTCAGACTTTCCATTCGATCCTTTTCATGTAAATTTTTAATCTGATTGTATTTTTGTGGTCAATTTGAATTTTCCTTAATTTTCATGCAGATACAATCCCCATCATCAAAAAGGCGCATTTTAAATTCCTGATGATCAGGTAATCAATCTCTTCACCATAGATTTACCAAGAAGAATAACGAATAACACGTATTGTAATAAATGGTTCTCATGGGTGGTTGAACTGATATCAGTCCTGTATGTCGATGATGAGGCATCTCTCCTTCTTGTTGGCAAGATCTTTTTAGAGGAGTCAGGGGATTTTTTTGTAACCACCGTGGAGTCTGCACAGGAAGGCCTCTCTTTTCTAGAAAAGGAACATGTGGATGCGATCGTCGCTGATTACATGATGCCGTTTATGGACGGGATAGCGTTTCTTAAGAGAGTAAGGAAGCAGTTTGGGGATATTCCCTTTATTCTCTTTACCGGGCGGGGTCGCGAAGAGGTTGTCATAGAGGCAATCAACAATGGTGCTGACTTTTATCTGCAGAAAGGAGGAGATCCACAAGCCCAGTTCGCTGAACTGGCCCATAAGATCAGACAGGCAGTAAGGAGAAAAGAGGCTGAAAAGTTATTCTGTGAGTCTGAAAAGCGTCTTTCTGATATCATCAACTTTCTTCCCGATGCTACCTTTGCAATCGACAAATCCGGGAAAGTTATCGCATGGAACCGGGCCATTGAAGAGATGACGGGTGTATCTTCGGTTGAGATTCTTGGAAAAGGTGACCACGAATATGCGATTCCATTCTATGGTTCCCGGCGTTCCCTTTGTATCGATCTGATTCTTGAACCGGATGAGAAAAAATCATCGAATTATTCAACCATATCCCATGAAGGATATACCATCACCGCCGAAGTGGATATCGACCCTCCCAAAGGGTCTTTTAGAAGAACACTCATAAAAGCGTGTCCTCTCTATGATGAGGCAGGTGAAATTATCGGTGCGATAGAATCAATCCGTGACATCACCGATCTCAAGACGGCTCAACAGGAACTCATGGATAGTGAGAAGAAGTTTCGCAATGTTGTCACCTACTCCCGTGATTGTATTCTTATTGTTGGTTTTGATGGTATCATTCAGTTTATCAATCAGACCGGTCTTTCCATGATAGATGAAGAGGATTTTGATTCAGTTATCGGTAGGAAGAACATCATGGACTATATTCACCCTGATTCTGTCAGAACAATAACATCTGACATGCATACGATCGGGCAGGGGATGGATGGGTATCTCTCACAGTATAAACTGATTACGGCTAAAAAACGGGAGTTATGGGTGGAAAGCCTCGGGAGAAAGATCCCGTATCAGGACTCTGAAATGATCCTCGCCTCATTACGGGATATAACCGAACAAAAACTGGCTGATATTGAGTTACGGGAGAGGGAAGAGAGGTATCGCTCAATCGCCCGGATGCTGCCCATGATGGTCTTTGAGGTGGATCCGGATATGAATCTTACCTATCTTAATGAATTCGGACGTGCCCTCATGGGTATCACCTCGCAGGATATCAGCAACAGGATATCAGCCCTATCATGTATCCACCCCTCTTTTCATGAGATTATCAGGGACAATTTTCAGATGTTATTAAACGGGATCCCGTATGAGCCGGAAATATATCTTGCCATGCGAAAGGATGGAACTACCCTCCCCATTCGCATTTATCCTTCGATTTTTTATTATAATGGCAAGGTTGCAGGGATTCGTGGAATTGTAATTGATTTATCTGCACAGAAAAAGGTGGAGAGGGAGTTACAGGAGAGTGAGGAGAAGTTCCGGACCCTGGTTGAGCAGTCCCTTGACGGTATCATTATTGCCGATTTTACCGGGAAGATTCTCTTTGCAAATCCGCGAGTCGGGGAGATCCTCTCTTATAACGAGGTTTCTGACCTGGTAGGAACCTCTCATCTGTTCTCTTTTGTTCTGTCTGAGTGCCGTGAAATATTTGTCAATGGACTGAGACGTGTTGAGTTGGGAGCAGATGATTTTCATGAAATCTTTGAGGTTGTAACCCGGGATAAGCGGATGATCTGGATAGAGAGTACGGGAAAAAAGATTCGATATCGCGGTGTTCCTGCGGTTTTTCTTTCCATTCATGAGATAACAGAGCAGAAAAAGACTTTAGATGCTCTTTTGGAGTCTGAACAGAAGATGGCTGCCATATTTATGCACAGCCCCATCGCTCTTGCTTTGGTTTCTGCAGTTGATGGTGTTTTTATCGATGTGAATGAGGCATTCATCAGCAATACCGGTTATTCCCGGGATGAAGTTATCGGCAGTACATCAGAGACCCTGGGCTTATTTCCCGATGTTGAGACATATCATCAGATCGTGAGAGTACTTCAGGACCACAGGGAAGTATCAGGTATGGAGATCCCGGTCAGATCATCTTCAGGAGAGATTCGGATCTGTCAGTTCTCAACATCATTCCTGCTGATGGGAGGAAAACCAATCATACTCTCGTCTATACAGGATATTACGGAACGCAAAACCACCCAGGCTGCATTCGAGACACTGGTCAGGAGCATGGTTGGAACAACCGGGATGCAATCTTTCCAGAAAATTATTGAGAGTATCAGTTCCTGGTTACACGCTGATATTGCTATGGTAGGCGAGCTGCAGCCGGATCAAAAAACGGTAAAGGTTCTTTTTATGCTGTCTTCCGGACAGGAGATCCGTGATCTCTTATGTCCCCTCAAAGGAACTCCGTACGCAGATGTTGTAGAGAAGGGATTCTGTATATACGAAGATAATATGGCAGATCTCTTCCCTGATAATCCCGAAATCCAGAAGAATAAAATCCGTGGGTTTATCGGGGCATCTCTGAAAAATTCCCAGGATCAGATTATCGGAATTCTGTGTATGTTCTTTCAGGATTCCATCAAAACATCTCCTGCAATCCGGGATATCATTGATATTGTCGCAGTAAAAGCTGCAGCTGAGATCGAACGGGAACGGATTTTACAGGTTCTCAAAGAGAGCCAGTCAAAACTTGCCGAGGCGATGGATCTGGCAAAAATTGTCAACTGGGAGTATGATGTCGATTCAGGGATGTTCTCATTTGATGACCGGTTCTATGCACTGTATGGAACTACCGCTGAGAAGGAAGGAGGGACTCTGATGCCGGCAGAGATATATGCAGGAGAGTTCGTTTATCCGGGAGACTCACACCTGGTTGCGATAGAGACAAAAAAAGCATTGGAGACAACCGATCCTGATTATGTCTCCTACGTGGAGCATCGGATTATCCGCAGGGATGGGGAGGTAAGAAACATATGTGTGCGTATCAGGGTTACCAAGGATGCAGATGGAAGAACAATCAAGACCCATGGGGCAAACCAGGATATTACCGACCTGAAACGAATTGAAGAAGCTCTTCGTCAGGCAAACCGGCAGATAACCCTGCTTACTACCATAACCCGGCATGATATCCTGAACCAGACCTCGGTCATATCCGGGTTTCTTGATATCGCAGAGGTGGAATGTAACGATCCTGTCCTGTCAGATTATCTTGCCAGAATACGGAACGCAAATGAAGAGATTAAGTCTCATATCATGTTTACCCGGATTTACCAGAACCTTGGTTCCCAGGAACCACAGTGGATCGCTCTGGATACGGTTATCCCTCCCTCTCCGGTTCACTCACTTACGATTTTCAGGGATCTCAAAAATTTCTGTATCTATGCTGATCCGATGCTCGGCAAGGTTTTCTCAAACCTTCTGGACAATTCACTCAGGCATGGTGAACGGGTACATGAGATCCGGGTATCTGCCAATGAATCTGCCAATGACCTTGTTGTTGTCTGGGAAGATAACGGGGTTGGTATTCCTGAAGATGAGAAGGAATTGATATTTAAACGCGGATATGGAAAAAATACCGGTCTCGGACTTTTCCTGGTAAAAGATATCCTTTCTCTCACCGCTATTACCATCGCCGAAACAGGAGATGGTAGTGGCGCACGATTTGAGATCCATGTACCGAGAGGATCGTACCGGAGAGAAATCCCGCATTCTCATGAGAAACAGGGATAAGAAAATGGTTGAGGGTATTTTGTGCCCATTCATCTCTCTGTTCCGATCTTTTTTTTCTTCTCCCATGTTCTGTTTCATCAGAGAGATATGAAGTTCTGTTCGTTACAATTACGAAGGATATATCATTTCATTTTTATTTTGAGATAAATCCACCAGCAGATAGTGATGAGTACCGGAAATATCATTGCAAAGGATACAAAAAAGAAGATAATTCCGGTCAGCACGAGTGATACTCCTGATACGATACGGGTAAACCGGTTATCTTTAAGCAGGATGAGTCCTGCTGCACATCCGCCGAGATATGTCAGGATAAAAGTTGCATTCGGGAGCTGAATCAGGGTAGTAAGCGGAAGCAGGCCGGTTCCGTATATCAAAAATATCAGAGAAAAGCAGATGAAAAGAAAGATGATACCTCCAACCGGGGTATGATATCTCCCTGACAGACGGGATAAGAACAGTGGTGCATACCCGGTTTTTGAGAGCGAGTATCCCAGACGGGATGCTGCCCCGATGTAGGTGATGGAAGGTGCGATGCAGACAAATAACGCGGCAAACCCTGTACAGACTGCTCCGTGAGAACCAAATGATAACTGGATTACTCGTAATAATGAGACATCAGAGAGCCCGGATCCGTAACTATGGGTACCTACAACGGCGAATGCAGTCAGAATATAAAGAGTGCTGATGATCGCGGATGCGATGAGTGTTGCCCTGACAACATCGCGTTTTGGATCCTGGAACTCTACCGTAATATGGGTGACTGCTTCCCACCCGATAAAACTCCAGAATATAAGCGATGTTGCATACCCGACACTCATCCACCCAAAAGGCAGAACCGGGATGTAGTTTGCCGGATCAATAGCCCGGAGGCTGCCAAGGAACGAACCAAGGAGAATTCCGATGGTTGTTACCACAACAATAACCTGTATCTGGCCGGATAATTTCATTCCAAGGTAATTGAGGAGAAGACCGAGGAGTATTACTCCGCCAGCAATCCCGATACGAACCAGTTCAGAAAAACCGAATGCTGCTGCGATGTACCCTGCTCCGGTCAGTGCAAGGACCGGAACGCCGATGATGGTTGAGAGGAGGAAAAACCAACCGATAAGAGATCCTGCCTGTTCATTAAAAGCAATACGGACGAACCAGGAAACCCCCCCTTCGTTTGGGTACTTTTGTGCAAGGAATCCCATGGTCAGGGCAAGAGGAACGGAGATGGCACTCATAAGAACCCAGGAGATGATTGAGCCCGAACCTGCAATGTCTGCGGTGAGTCCCGGAAGGATAAGAATGCCGCATCCGAGTACCGCACCGACATAAAGGGCGACAATATGAGGGAGACGGAGTGCTGTTGTTTTTTGTGCTGGCATAACGGTTGATAACAGAGGATTGGGGTTAACCGAATGAAGAGTCAGTTGAATTTTTTCATTGGATGATACTGTTGTGGATACGGATAGAGGAACGGAAAAGTGATTTCATTGAAGTCCGGATTATCTTCCCTCTCATCCGTAATATTGAAACAGAAATTATACCTGTATTGAGTCTTACCTGTATCTCCTGATAAAGGAAACCTTTCGATCCCAGGACCGGTGAAGAACCAGGATCTCATATGTTCTTCCCTAAAGTTACGTGTAACCCATTGCCGCGGTCATAAAAAAAGATGAGAGCCGGATTTTGATAACATGTTCTTTCCTCTGAATAATCTGTCTTTTTCCAGATAAAGCAGTAAAAAAGGAATTCTCCTATACTTGCTCAATTTTTCGGTATGAGTCATTTTGGAAAATATATTGGGCATATTTTTGTAAATGTGGTCATTTCTCCAGATTTTTATAAGCATGACGGATTTTCGGTTTAATTAATTTAATATAGTTATACGTAATAATTTAGATAAGACTAAATTAGTTAGGTGACTATGATTACGCTGACAGTAAAACAACTACCTCCCGGATCTATGGGAATCGTCTCTCATATCGAGGGAGAACCGGCAGTTCGCCGTAGATTAATGGAGATGGGAGTGGTGCCTGGTTCTGAATTAACCCTGGTAAAATGGGCCCCATTAGGAGATCCGGCCGAATGTCTGATTCGCGGTTACAAGCTCTCTCTTAGAAAAGCGGAAGCTGCACTGATCACTGTAGAAATACACGATGGGAAGTGAAACATAATGGTCCCTCTCAGCCTCTCTCAAACCGGCGATACGGTTGTGGTACGAGCTATCCAGGGTACCGGACATCTGGCTATAATACTTGGTCAACTGGGTATGATTATCGGGATAAAACTTACCGTTGTAGAGAAAGGAAAAGAATCAGTGATCGTCCGGATAGGAGAGAGCAGGTATGCTCTTGGAGCCGGTGCAGCCAGTATGGTTCTCGTTGAATTTCAAGTATGATGATTGCATGAAAGAAATACGCATTTTATTAGCAGGAAATCCCAATGTGGGAAAAACAACCTTATTCAACAGCCTGTGCGGTGTCCATCAGCACACCGGTAACTACCCGGGAGTAACCGTTGAGATTAAGGAAGGAAAACGCGAGGCACATGACCATTCGATTATCATCTCTGATCTGCCTGGTACATACAGCCTTTCAGCATTTACCCCTGATGAACAGGTTGCACGGGATGCACTTCTGACATCTGACCCTGATGTAATTGTGCAGATAGTTGATGCGACCAATATCGAGAGAAATCTCTTTTTTACCACTCAACTCCTTGAGATCGGCATACCTCTGGTAATAGCCCTGAACATGTGTGATCTGGCCGATGAACAGGGTATTACCATTGATGACAAATGCCTTGGAAAGAATTTGAATATCCCTGTTGTCAGGGTAGTTGCTAAAAAAGGAGAGGGCATACAGAAACTTGTCGATACCATTATCGAGGCAGCAGAAACGACAACAAAACCTGATCACAGAAAGATTGAGTACCCACATCTGGTGACAACCCATATCGATGAGATTGGTAATTATCTCAGTTCCCATGCATCACTTCTTAAAACCCTGTCTCCACACTATGCAGCGATCCGACTTCTGGAAGGTGATGAGCACCTTTTAACAATGCTTCATGAGAAGGGACTTGACATTCCCTTCATTGACAAGGGTGATCCGGCAGAGCGTGACGGAATCACCGAGGATATCCTGCTGGCACGGTACAGGGCCGCAGAAAAGGTAACCACCTGTTCGGTAATGTGCACGATGGGTCGTGTCATGCCTGCTGACCTCATTGACCAGGTACTAACTCACCGGATCTTTGGGATACCGATCTTCCTTTCCTGCATGTGGTTTGCATTTCAGCTCACGTTTAGTGCATCCAATCCATTTCTCGTGGGAATTGAATACGTATGGGGATATTTCACAAAAATTATAAATGGCATCGGGATGGATCCCTTGATCAGGTCATTTTTGTCAGACGGGGTAATCGGGGGTGTCGGTTCTGTCCTCGTGTTTGTTCCAAGCATCTTTGTCATGTTCATTATCCTTTCAATCCTTGAGGATTCCGGATACCTTGCCAGGGCTGCATTTGTAATGGACCGGTTTATGCATTCTATCGGTCTCCATGGTCGTTCATTCATACCGTTTCTTATCGGATTTGGTTGTAACGTGCCTGCAATCATGGCAACCCGGACCCTTCAGAGCAGAGCTGACCGGTTCATTACTATCATTACCATTCCGTTCATGTCCTGTGCCGCACGGCTTCCTGTCTATGTCCTCTTTGCAGGAGTATTCTTTGGAGCAGCAGCAGGGAATGTTATCTTCTTCCTCTATGTACTGGGGATACTCGTTGCTATCGTATCTGCACTGATATTCAGACGGGTGGTATTTAAAGACGAACCGTCTCCCTTCATTATGGAACTGCCACCCTATCGGATGCCAGGTGGATTTACAGCCGTACTTCACATGTGGTATAAAGGCAGGGAGTACCTGAAACGTGCCGGAATAGTTATATTCGGGGGGGTTTTGGTTGTATGGGCTCTAGCAACCCTTCCGGCAGGTGTTGAATACGGATCAGCAGAAAGCCTTGCCGGGATCATCGGACAGGCCGTCGAACCGCTATTTGCCCCGCTCGGTTTTAACTGGCAGCTGGTCGTTGGTCTTATCTTTGGATTCATCGCAAAAGAAGTCGTGGTAGGATCTCTTGGAACACTGTATGGTGGAGAAGATATGCTTGAGTCTTCCCTTGCCGCTGACCCGACCATAAGCCCTGCCATTGCTCTTGCATACATGGTATTTGTCCTTCTTTACATGCCCTGTGTCGCTGCACTGGGGGTAATCAGGCAGGAGATGGGGAACTGGAAATGGACCGCAATCGCGATCGGCTGGGGTATTTTAATGGCATACCTCTTTGCGTTCATACTATTACACGTTGGATCTCTCTTCATTGGAGCATAATATGTCAGACACTACATACCCACATGGGTATCTCTACGGGTGGACAGCAGTTGTTGCAGTAACTACCTTCATCGCAGGTCTTCTCTCTATCCTTGAGGGGGCCGGAATCGAATCAGATCTATTCATCCTCCCCGATATCCCGGGAGGGTGTATCCTTCTTCTGATATCTGCACTATTCATTACAGCCTTTCTGAGAGGAAGATCCGATCGTCCGGGCTGGATCAGTTTTTCATATATCGGGGGGCTTCTCCTCCTGGTATTTGCCGGTTGTGTAATTCTTATCGAAGCAGGAAATTACCTGACCCTTGTCATGGAAGGAGAAGAAGCAGATATGTGTACTATCATCAGTTCGGCATTTGTCTGGGCAGCAATACTTGCAGTTCCCCTCTATTATGGTGTCTATAAAATTCTGTACCGCTCTTCATGCAGGGGTGTCTCCTGTGAGTGAAGGACTCTTTATCCTTCACCATATTAGCAACCATGGGGGGTGCCTCCTCTCTGAAATTGCCGTAGAACTGGGGATTCCCAAAAGTTCGGTCTCATCCTGGGTAGCACTGCTCTGCAGTACCGGGTACTTACAAAAAGAAGGTGAAGAATCATCAGATTGGGTATGCAGAAAAAGCGGCATGAAATGTGCCTGTTGTCATTGCCCTCTTATTGCACAGGAGAATTACCACGATAGCAGAGTAACGCTCTCAAGTCGCGGCATTGCCTTTATCAGGAGGGAATTAGATTTGAAAACCAGAATAGGAAGGATATCTGGTTGAGATAGTTATTCCTCTGGTTCCCCGCTGGCGAACCTGTTTATTACCGGGACCGCGACTGCATTTATCCATCACTCCTGTGGCGGGATAAATGGGTCCACGGACATAAGAAAGATAATAAGGGGTATAAGAACCAGATATAGATGCATATCATGCGTGTATCTGTCATCGGAGGGGGATATGTCGGTCTGGTTACCGGTGCATGTTTTGCATCCCGTAACGCGGAAGTGACGATAATTGACTGTGATCCAAAGAAGGTTGCAGCCATCAACCGGAAAGAACCGCCAATCTACGAGGAGGGACTTTTAGAGATCCTGAATGACTGTGTCGGGGTGACACTCTCTGCAAGTCATTCGTACGATAGTATACCCGATGCAGATCTCATCTATATCTGTGTAGGTACACCGGAAGGAGCAGATGGAAGTGCAGATCTCTCGTATATCAGGCAGGCTGTAACCGATGCCGGCAGACGGATGCAGGAAAGCAGGAAATACCAGGTACTTGTGGTAAAAAGTACCGTTCCCCCCGGTACCGTTCAGAATATTGTAAAACCGGCAGTCCTTGCTGCAAGTGGGAAAAGAGAAGAAGAAATTGGTTTTGGGATGAATCCTGAGTTTCTCCGTGAAGGCCGTGCAGTACACGATTTTCTCAACCCGGACAGGATAGTACTCGGTGCTGATGGTGATGATGCCTACAGCCGCATGGCATCCCTCTATGAATCATTTGATGTTATGAAGATAAGGACATCACCTGCTGCTGCCGAGATGATCAAGTACACAGCAAATGCATTTTTAGCAACAAAAATTTCGTTCTCAAATGAGATCGGCAACATCTGCAAACAACTGGGACTTGATGTGTATGAGGTTATGTCTGCGGTCGGGCATGATTCCCGGATAGGTCCGCTCTTCCTGAATGCCGGGGCAGGATTCGGGGGTTCCTGTTTTCCTAAGGATGTCATGGCACTGGTACATCTTGCGACAGCTGCCGGTGTCGATCCCATCATCTTAAAGGCAGTTCTTGCGGTCAATGAAAATCAGCCGGGTCGCATGATACGGCTCTTACAGGAGCGGTGCGGTGATCTGGCAGGCAAAAGGATCGCAGTCCTCGGACTTGCATTTAAGGACAATACCGATGATATCAGGGAGTCACGTGCAATTCCTGCAATACAGCTGCTCAAAGATGCCGGTGCGTATGTTACCGCCTATGATCCGATGGCTGCAACAGCGATGAGCGAGGTATTTCCTGATATCGAGTACTGCAGGACAGCGGCAGCAGCCCTGTCTCATGCCGATGGTGCATTAATAATGACAGAGTGGCCGGAATTTTGTACGCTTTCAGAAGAATTTTCTCTTATGAGGCGGCAGATAATCATTGATGGAAGACACATGGTGACCGGTCCCGGTGTCGAGGGGGTTTGCTGGTGATTCCCGTAAAAAAAGCAGTTATTCCTGTTGCCGGTCTGGGAACCCGGTTTTTACCGGCAACAAAGGCGATGCCGAAAGAGATGCTTCCCTTAATAGACCGGCCTATTATCTCGTATGTTGTACTGGAAGCAATCCGGTCTGGTATCGAGGATATCATCCTTATCACCGGGAGGGGGAAGCGTGCGATTGAGGACTATTTTGATGATTCGCCGGAACTTGAGATGCATCTCAGAAATGCCGGGAATCAGCGTGCATTGCAGACGATCCAGGAGATATCTTCTCTCGCTGATATCCATTACGTCCGCCAGAAGGAGCCGCTTGGTCTTGGCGATGCCGTCCTTCGCAGCGAGAAACATGTCGGAAATGAGCCATTTGCCGTACTTTTAGGTGATGATATCATCATTCACAATACTCCCTGTACCCGTCAGCTCATGGATGTGTATAGCCACTATCAGAGCTCGGTCATCGCAGTTGAGACGGTTCCTTCTGAAAAGATTAGCAGTTATGGGATTATTAACGGGAGAAAGATAGATGATACCATCTCATGCCTTCTGGATATTATTGAAAAACCGAACCCGGCAGATGCACCGTCATCGATTGGAGCGATCGGGAGGTATATTTTTACTCCTGCAATCTTTGATTCCCTGAAACAGACCGGAAGGGGTATCGGAGGTGAGATCCAGCTGACCGATGCAATCAAGGCTCTCTGTTCCTCTGAGCCGGTTTACGCATACTCATTTTCTGGAAAACGGTATGACACCGGAGATAAAATCGGCTATCTCAAGGCGATTATTGATTTCTCTCTCAGGGATGCAGAGATACGGGATGATCTGCTGGAATATCTCTCCCGAATCTCTCTCTCGTGAGATACAAGACTTTGTATTGGAATCCATTCAAAAATTCCCATCCTTTATGAATGAATAAGTCGGCCAGTTTCTTATAAATAGAAAGAGATGAGATCCTCTCTGATGACATCAGGGATATATGTGCAGAAAATTCGGTTGGTCCTTCTAAGCAGTCTTCTTTTCTGGGTATTTTTTTGGGGAGTCTCTCCTGTTGCCGGTGATGAATGGATTATCACCCTGGCCGGGCCTGATGATACGCTCTCTTTTACGGAGACAGAACTGTTTGAACTGATAAATGAAAAAACAGGAGATTTTACTATCGAGCGTAGTTATCACGAGTGCATATACCGTGGCTATCCTCTCTGGCGCCTGCTAAAACTCGTGGATTCAGATCACGAGCTGGGTGCTGCGTACATGGTGCATCTGACTGCAAAAGATGGTGTTACGGTAACCATTCCGTATGCGGTTCTCTATCATAATGATGACTATTTTGTTGCGTATGGTAAAGATGAAAAACCCCTGCCTGATGAAATTTTTGGTCTATCCGGAGATCCTGTCCCTGCCTGGCCTCTTATTCTCATGGGTCCGGAATTATTGGATGATAGGGTGACAATCGGAGCACTTGATACTATAACTGCATCAGAGGATCGATCCTACACACTCATAATTGATGGTCCGGAAAAGACACGGGAATTTACTGCAGATGAAATAACCGGTATTCTCAAAGAAAAAGACGCTATTGATTTTTCATATCAGGATATGGAATTCTTCTGTCTGCCTGTTTATTCCCTTATACAGGAGGTTGTTTCTCCGGATGTACAGATACAGAATGTGGTTCTGACTGCAATCGATGGATATCAGGTGACGATACCCTACGAAAAAATCGCAGATAATACCGGATACCTCCTGGCTTTTCGAATGAATGGCGAAGAACTTCCCCAGTATATTCCTGATATGTATGGTGATGTGGATCTTCCTGCCTGGCCCCTTCTGCTTGTGGATCCCGGTTTTCCCTCTTATGAGGAGACCATCGGCCAGGTATGCAGGATTCATGTCAGCTGATCCTGTTTTTACCTTTAAAGATTAGGGAATGCACATTTTATTTTTTCTTCTTTCCTCTCTGCGAGAGTACACCCATCCCGATGGCTATCGCAGGAACGAGTAGTGATACCGGGGTTGGTGTAGATGGGGGTGAATCTTTTGGAATGAATGGTGTATCCGGACTCTTTATCGTGACACGGTTCTCTTCTTCCCGTTTCAGAGGGGCAGTTATTTCAGGAACGACTGGTGTGACAACAGGCAGGGGTGAGACTGTTTTAGCTGAATCAGTCACGGTGAATGGTATCTCGGCCACAAACCCCCGGGCATCTGAGAGTGATACATAATATTCTCCCGGGGAAGAAACAGGAACCTGGAACGAGAAGGATCCATTATCAGTAAAGGGATCTTTATTTGTTATCGCTGACTCAGGACCGTAGGAGGATGCGTCAGGTCCAAAAACGCGAATCTCAACGACATTATTGCCATAATTACTGATATACCCTGATACCAGCAGAGCCTGGTCAAGGGGTTGAGATGATGGTGATGCAATATGCAGGGAATCAGACCTGTCTATTACCTTAAATATCCTGTAGAGAACAGATGCTGTTCCCAGTTGTGAGTTGGCATAAGCCTGATTATTATAGGAAACCTTTGCAACCTCGACTTTATGCTGACCATGTTCCATATCTGTAGTTGGAAAAACCGCTTTGAACTCCCGGGAGGGAGTTGTGATGATGGTCTGCCGTGCCAGTTCTGTGGCAACCCGTTCTGACCGGTATATAACGAGGTCAAATGATGCAGACTGGGGAAATGTTGTTGTCCCGGTAACCCCGAGCGGGATCCCCCGCTGTATTTCAGATGGACAGTCAATCTGGATAATATATCCGGAAACCTGGCTAACCAGACTGCCCAGGAGGGCGAAGGTAAACAGCACGCCGATTATCTTCATACGGGTACATTCGAGGGGGACCATGTTAAAAGTATGGAGCCGGTACCTGATATGAATCTCCGGTCTCTTTCACAATGCCGGGAATTACGTGGCTCTTCTCCTGTTGTTTCCTGATACGGGTTAGTGTTTTTTTAAAAATCCTGATCTCTGCGGTTTTGGATTAGCGGTATGTCTGGCTTATCCGGGGACTGAAGAAATCTCTACCCACAATCATATCTGGTATTATCATCATAAATCAATAGTACACCAGGAGATAGTATGAAAATAGAGAAGGAAGGGAAAGATGGGGCAGTAGTGGTCCGCATTGCCGGCAGAATAGATACAACCGGTTCGTCTGAAGTCTCTGATGCCATAAAGGAGATTATTGAGTCAGGGGAGAAGAAGATCGTCGTGAACTTTTCCCAGGTTGAGTATATCAGCAGTTCCGGGTTGAGGGTTTTTATCTCTGCATTAAAACAGTTAAAGAATACGGGAGGCTCACTTATCCTTTGTGATTTAAAGCCCTTTGTTTATGAGGTCTTTGATCTGGCCGGTTTTACACGAATCTTTGTTATCTGTGATACCGTTGAAGAAGCACTCAAGGCCTGATCTCTTTTGAGATCCATTATGTCATCTATCCTGACCGGAGACCTATGGCTGCATCTCTTTGAGATGCTCTGTGTCATTATCGTTGTGGCCTATTTTATCACGAGGACGAAGGCTTTTATAACCGTTCACGAAGGAAAAGGGTCTGTTACCGATTATGGTGTCCTTATTCTCATCTTTGGAGCCCTTTCAATCTACGGTACCATGTCAGGGTTTGCTATTCTCGGTGCCCCGGTCAATATCAGGGATCTCGGACCCCTCGTTGCGGGAATTACCTGCGGTCCGGTCGTAGGTGGTGTTGCCGGTATCATCGGTGCCGTGTACCGGCTCAGTCTCGGTGGGTTTACCGCCATTCCCTGTACTATTGCTACAAGCATTTCAGGATTTGCCGGAGGTGCTATCTACCTGCTTCATAAGAGACAGATGATCAGTGTCAGGTGGGCAGTGCTCTTTGCAGCACTATTCGAATGTTTCCACCTGATACTGGTACTGTGTATCAATAGTGACATGGATACTGCAGTTTCTATCGTCTCACAGGTTGCCGGTCCCCTTGTATTCTTTAATGCCCTCGGGATGGGTATCTTTGCAAAGATTGCAGAGAACCGGATCGAGGAGGTCCGGACCCGGGGTGAACGGGATCGGTATAAAAGTGAACTGGATCGGAAACGGGCAGAGTTAAAGATTGCAAAAGAGATCCAGCAGCAGTTTCTCCCCAAAGATATCCCTCCGATAACCGGGTATGATCTTGCCACTTTCTCCCTTCCGGCCTGGGAGATAGGTGGGGATTTTTATGACATCATTCCCTTTGGAAACCAGAAGCACGGATTAATCATTGCAGACGTCTCCGGGAAAAGTATACCTGCAGCCCTCTTTATGGCTCTCTCAAAGATAACGGTCAGATCTACTGCCGTGTGGCATCCGGGAACCGCTGAGACCCTGCGTGATGCCAATGATATCATCGCCAATGAGTCTGATTCAGGGATGTTTGTTACCGTCTTTTACGGTATTTTAGACAGGATGGGAGAACGGATGGTTTATACCAATGCGGGTCACAATCCTCCCCTGGTTTACCGGAGAAAGACAGATTCGTTTGAATATCTCCGCCAGAACGGAATGGCTCTGGGTGTCATGACCGGGACCGGGTACGAACAGGATGAGGTGACTCTGCACCCCGGAGATATTGTTGTATTTTATACCGATGGAGTAACTGAGGCAATTAACAGGAACGAAGAGCAGTTCGGTCTGGAGCGGTTGACCTCGGTAGTCAGTGCATCCAGAGATATGACCTCGTACCAGATTATCCGCCAGATAGAAGAGGAAATGTCCGGATTTTGCAAAGATGAACCACAATTTGATGATATTACCATTATGGTACTAAAGGCAAAGGGAGATGATTGAGATGAAAGAGGTATACGAGGCTGAACTCTCCGGGGGCGAGGAACTGGTTGCAACGGTCGTTACCGCAGTACGAGAGGCACTGGAGGCAGCCTTCATTGAATCACATACGAGCCAGCAGATTCAGTTATCCTGTGAGGAAGCTCTGACAAATACGTTTCTGCATGGATACCGGGGAAGCGGGTGGATAGCGGTTCGCTGCCTGGTGAGTGATGAGGAGGTTACCCTCATTCTTTCAGATAAGGCTCGTGCATTTGATCCGACATTGGTTGCAGATCCCGATACAAAAGGAGATCTTGAGGACCGGCCTATCGGAGGGCTTGGGGTTCACCTGATTAGGGAGATGATGGACTCATTTACCTACAGGCGGCAGGAGGATACCAATATCATTACCTTTGTAAAAAGGCGGTGAGAGATATGGATGATGCAGCTTTTTTCCACTCTATCCGTAAGGAAGTTACCGAAAAAACGCTTCCCATTGATGTTGTATGCTATCGTGATGTCTGGATATTCGCACCAGAGGGCCGGATTGATAATGACAGTTCGACTGATCTGGAAGCAACGATCATGGAAGGGATATCCCAGGGGATGCATCGCATTGTTATTGATTTCTCATTTGTTCCCTACATCTCCAGTTCAGGACTCAGGGTAGTTATCAAGATTGCAAAGGCATTACAGAAGGTTCAGGGAAGATGTGCTCTTTCATCCCTTTCGGGAACGGTCAGACAGGTATTTGAACTATCCGGGTTCTTAACGGTTATCTCCTCGTATGATTCCGTGGACGAGGCAGTTACTGCTATCAGGTAACGGTTCTCTTCCTCTTTTTGGTTTCCTGAGGTTATCCTGCATAGGATCCTTATGGTACTTATCGTGATGAATGACTACAAAAGACTGGATTTTGTGTTCATCTTTCATGGGAGGATGGAATGATTACCTGTATGGCTTCTCTCACCGGTACTCGTATCGTCTGTATACGGTTTTATCTATGAGATTAAAGAGAAATATCATCGATTGGCGACCGAAAGAAAAACCGGAATCATTAAATACAAAGGATCAGTACATCACTATAGGTATTTCATGAAGACCCCCCTCCTGAGCATTCATAATACGGCGATTTCTTCCTTCTTTGCGTTGCCCGGGAGTTTTTTCTTTTATTTCCACTTTAGATAGGGAACCTCTGATACAGTCAGAGATTCCCATGGAAAGGTCATAATGAATTACCGTGAGGTTCATTTTATGTTTGGAATTACAGATCCCGGAATCTGGGTTGGCTATGTTCTTGCGATAGGCCTGACGATTGTCTGTGTCCTGTATGGATTATTCAGTAGATCACAAAATGATGGTGATAATAATGGCCGTTGATACCAGTATTTTTGCCATCGTAACCCTGGTCTATCTGGTAATCGTGTTAGCGCTTGGCTACTATGGATACAAAAAGACCGCCGGAAGCGAGGACTACATGCTTGCGGGGAGAAAAAGCCATCCGGTCATTCTCGCACTCAGTTACGGTGCCACCTTTATCAGTACCTCGGCCATCGTAGGATTTGGAGGTATCTCTGCCCAGCTGGGAATGGGACTTGTATGGCTGACTGTTTTTTGTATCGGTGTCGGTATCCTCATTGCATTTATTGTATTCGGGCGGCCTACCCGTCGCCGCGGCCAGGAACTGGGTGCCTTTACCTTCCCTGATCTCTTTGGCAAGTGCTTTAAATCACCATTCATGCAGAAGATTTGTGGTTTTATCATCATCGTGTCCATGCCGCTGTATACCGCAGCGGTTCTGATTGGTGGTGCCCGGTTTATCGAAGCAACACTGGAACTTCCGTATGATGTCTCATTGCTTGCATTTGCGATCGTTGTAGCCGCATATGTCCTGTTTGGAGGACTGATTGCGGTGATGTATACCGATGCTTTCCAGGGTGCCATCATGTTTGTGGGAATGGCTATTCTTCTCATCATCACCTACTCCCTGCTTGGCGGGGTGACCGTGGCTAATACCGCACTTGATAACCTCTCATCCATGGTTCCGGCAGCACTTGCAGCCGGAGGAATGACCGGCTGGGCTTCCATGCCTGAATTCCTCTCCCCGATATGGCTTACAATGATAACAACCATGGTCCTTGGTGTCGGGATTGGTGTTCTGGCCCAGCCACAGCTTGCTGTCCGGTTTATGACGGTTCAGGACGACAAATCAATTCGCCGGGCAATCATGGTCGGTGGTCCGTTTATCCTGATGATGCTTGGAGTTGCCTTTACCGTTGGTCCTCTCACCAATGTGTACTTCATGGAGCAGAGCGGACAACTGGCACTGGAGGCCGCCGGTGGGAACGTTGATTCTGTTATTCCCCTCTATATCAATGCATCAATGCCTGACTTTTTCGTTGTCATCTTTATGCTGACCCTGCTTGCAGCAGCGATGTCAACACTCTCATCACTGATCCATACCATGGGAACAACCATCGGGTATGATCTCTTCTCCCGCCATACCACCATCCATCCCTCAATGCGGGGGATACAGGTCGGGACAATTGTGATGATCATCATTTCCACGATTGTTGCCTATCTCCTCCCCGGTAGTATCATTGCACGGGCAACGGTCATTTTTATGGGGCTGTGTGCCGCATCATTTATCCCGGCATTCCTCTATGCAATCTACAGCAAAAAACCCTGGACAACTGCAGCGTTACTCAGTCTGCTTTCAGGAGCTATCTCCTGGTTCCTCTGGACTGCTCTTGTGCATGTCAAGGAATCATCGGTTCTTGGAATTTCACAGGCGTTATTTGGCGTAAATGCTGTCCTTCCGATGCCCTGGCAGAACGTTGATCCGATTATCATCGGCCTTCCGATCTCGGCCGTTGTTCTTGGCGTTCTTCTGCTTGTACGGCGGTGTTGCCCGCCATCATTATCAGGTATAAAGGAATAAGCCCGAATCCGGGCTTTTTGTTTCATTTTTGAATAGTCCCATGGAACTGGTATAAAAGTGACCCCCCGAATCAGTGTTCCAGCCACCGGTCTAACACGATAATCCTGCTGCATAGATCGAGGCAATGAGATGACCCTTCTTTTCACCGAGAACCTCCTGTACACGGTCATGCAGACAGCGTCAGTAACAATGATGGAAACAGCTGTTCGGGCAGTCCGATACCGGTTCTTGTCATGCCCGGGTCGCGGGTGTTAATCCCGGTCCACGCAACCTTCAGCCTCCCGGTCCGGGAGAAACAGGGGTGCATGAACTGGTCTACACCGTCCCGGATATAACATCCCCGGGAAGTAATCCCCTTTCTGTAGCACTGGACCTTTACCACATCAGGGAGGATGCAGAACCGGGTAACAACAGTCATCATGGAACGGACTCTTTACTGTTAAAACTCCATTAAATCCCAAAAAATAGCATTTTGTAACGGTTATCTCTCATTTTTCCTATTCCTTGAATCCTGTGGTATTTCCAGAGGATTAACTGGGAAAATCGGTGTAGTTTTAAAAAAACTAAAAATGAGAAGAGTCTTAAATTTTTTAGAGTTTCTGTGCATTCATCTGGGTTATACCGTGTTTTTTATAGTTCGGATTCCAAGGTCTATACAAAAGAAACGCAAGAGATCAGCATCGTTGATTCAATACTCCGGGTGAGATCCTTTCACATTGGGGGAATCAGGCCTGATATCATCAGGCAGCATCATAAACCAGAGGTATGCTCCTCTTTCCCGGATCCCGGTAATGAATGCCGTGTGAGGCTTTGCGTCTTAGATAACACCCAATCTGTACGGATCTGTCCTATGTTTACCAGAATACTTTTTCCAACCGATTTTTCCAACCATACCCACCGTGCGATGGACTGTATCGGTGGATTTCCTGCAATCAAAGAGATCATTTTACTCCATGTTCTTGATCTTACCAAAATATCATCCCCAACGGTGAGAGGCTCTCAGGAAGAGAACGCGAAGAAGCACCTGAAAGCAGGAGAAGAGACACTTGGAAGACTCGGAGCCCGGGTTTTTTCGTGTATTGAGTATCTCTCTTCAGGAACGGTCTTTGAGTGTATCTGTGCAACCGCACAGCGCGAGAACGTAACTCTTATTGTAATGAACGCAGGGGGAGGCGGATTTGGCAGGGGAGTTCATTTAGGAAGTATTCCATTCGGTGTCATCCATCACTGTCCGGTGAATCAGCTCATCCTTCATCACCGGATGATTGAAGGACTTGTTGATGAACGGTATGAGTTATACTGCCCGATGCTCCTCTCGAAAGTCCTCTTCCCGACAGACTTCTCATCTCTGTCTGAAAAAGCGCTTGATAAGGTTACATCCATTCCCGGGATAGGAGAGATTATCCTTGTCCATGTCATGGCACAGCACCGGTTTTCACATCAGAATGAGGGAAAATGTGCATCTCTTCAACAGAAGATCGATGTGTTATGTGCAAAAGTTTTAAAGAGAGGGATTACTGCCCGGGGTACGGTGATATCAGGAGATCCCGTATCTGCCCTTCTGCAGTATGCTGAATCAGAAGATGTATCGCTTGTGTGTGCCATACCGTCAGGCAAAAACAGAATAACTGAGTTATTAACCGGGTGTGTTACCTGCAGCCTTGCTGAACAGACGAATCGCCCGGTGCTGATCCTGAAAGATATCAGTTAAATTGTTTTTGCATCCTGTTTTCCCTGTTCTTTGTGGAGGATGAGTTGTTTCGTTCTCTTTCTTCTGAAGAGATCTTCACGTTCCCTCTCTTCGAGATGCATCTCGATATACCGGCCGGTCTTTGCAAGAGAGGGGATGACAATCCCGGTTAATGCATTCACTCTCCGACGGCAGCTCGATATCTCGAAAAAAAGACTCTGTTCTGTACCTGATATCTCGGCATGCCTGATACAAAGCGAGAGGAGTTCTTTAAATTTCTCGACCGCTTCGTCGGCAGCCCCTGATGTCCCGATAAAACTATAGTCGCGTTCTCCGGGAAAAGGTACGGAATAATGAATTTTCGGTATCTTTACCCCGGCAACCCGGGTGGTATCCATGGTAATGTCAGGCAATGAACCTGCTGCATATGATATCTCCCGGAGGTTCTCAAACCCGCACATCATCCCTGCTTTTTTCAGGGCATTATATGCGAGATCAGATACTCTTTTTATCTCCTTCTCTGATGTAATCCGTTCTGCTTTCTTCTCTTCATACAGGATTGTCAGGGCATCGAGTTTCTCCTGCAGGATATCCCTCCCTTTTTTCGCGATAATCTCACGCCGCCGCAGCCTGAGCAGTTCGATCCTCGTGGGTTTGATAGTTGATATCGCTTCAGGCATCAGGAGTCTCCTTTGCCGTTCTGCTGTATTTTTTGATAAAAGCGGGATCTATCCGTTTTAACTCCTCCTGTGGGAGAACTGCGAGGAGTTCCCAGGCACGGTCCAGTGTCTCTGCAATGGTTCTCTCCTCATTGTGATCCTGCCTGATAAACCTGTCTTCAAAAAGGTCAGCGAACCTGATATATTCATTCTCAAGAGATGAGAGCCCCTCATTTCCCATCACGGCAACGAGGCCCCGGAGCCTGATACCCAGTGCATACGCAGAGTAGACCTGGTTCTTTACATCAGCATGATCCTCCCGGGTGAGTCCCTCCCCGATCCCTCCCTGCATCAGTCGGGAAAGACAGGGAAGGATATCAACGGGGGGATAAATTCCCCTCCGGTGCAGGTCGCGGGAGAGAACGATCTGCCCTTCGGTAATGTAGCCGGTCAGGTCAGGGACCGGGTGCGTGATATCGTCATCAGGCATGCTTAAGATCGGGATCTGGGTGATAGAACCTGGCTTTCCTGTGATTCTGCCCGCTCTTTCATAGATGCTGGCAAGATCGGTATACATGTATCCGGGGTATCCCCGGCGTCCCGGAACCTCTTCACGGGCTGCTGCAATCTCTCGTAAGGCCTCGCAATAATTGGTCATATCGGTCATGATAACAAGGACATGCATCCCTTTCTCAAAGGCCAGGTACTCTGCGGTAGTAAGAGCAAGCCGGGGAGTGATGATTCGCTCAATTGCCGGATCATCAGCGAGGTTGAGGAACAGAACCGCCCGTTCCAGTGCTCCGGTATCAGTAAAGTCTCTGATAAAGAACGAGGATTCCTCATAGGTAATTCCCATCGCTGCAAAGATCACAGCAAACGACTCTTCCTGCCCGGTAACTTTTGATTGTCGTGCAATCTGTGCAGCGAGCTGGTTATGGGGCAGACCAGCTCCACTGAATATCGGTAATTTCTGACCTCTCACGAGGGTGTTTAAGCCGTCAATGACCGAGATGCCGGTCTGGATGGGATCATGGGGAGGTTCACGTGATGTCGGGTTTATGGGAGATCCATAGATATCACGTATCTCTTCAGGAATGACCTCCTCTCCCCCGTCAATCGGTTCAGCGATACCGTTAAAAACCCTCCCAAGGATGTCAGGCGAAAGGGCGATGGTCATGATCTCACCGGTAAACCTGACCGATGTGCGATCGGTATCAAGATCCCGTGTTCCTCCAAAGACCTGTACCACTGCTCTCGTGGACTCTGTCTCGAGTACCTGACCAAGGCGTTTTCTGCCTGATGGCATCGTGATCTCGACGACCTCTCCGTACGCAACACCCCTGACGTCATCTACCACGATGATGGGTCCGACAACCTTTGATACGGTTGTATAGGTTCGTGCGTGAGGATCCATCAGTTCCCCCTCACCGGTATACAAGGCTCTTTTACTGCGGCAAATAGTGCAGAAAAGAGATCTTCTTCTTCTTCTGCAGGTACCGGGCCCATCCGTGAGAGGAGAGGAAAGATTGGTGATGACCGGATCTCAGATGCAGAAACTCCTGCTGCAACCGCCTCACGTGCCCAGGTAAAGAACGCAAAGATGGCAGAGAGCATAAGGGATTGTTTTTTAGGACTGCAGAAGGTATCAACCGGGTGAAATGCAAACTGCATCAGGTATGACTCCCGTATTATCTCTGCCTCTATCAATGCAAGTTTATCCTCTTCGGGAAGGGTTTCAGGTCCGACGAGCCGTATTATCTCCTGGATCTCATTCTCTTTCTGTAGGATCTCCATCATCTCCTGTTTTTTCCGGGACCATCCCTCTCCTATCTGTTCTTCCCACCAGGAATCGACCGTGTGCGAGTATAAGGAATATGACATGAGCCAGTCAATCGCAGGAAAATGCCGCTGGTATGCAAGTTCCGCGTCAAGAGCCCAGAATACTTTCACTATCCGAAGGGTATTCTGTGTTACCGGTTCAGAGAAATCTCCCCCTGGCGGAGATACCGCTCCGATAATGGAGACAGATCCGAGTTTTTCATGCTTCCCAAGTGGTTCTGCAAGACCTGCACGTTCGTAAAATTCTGCCAGCCGTGAGCTCAGGTAGGCAGGATACCCCTCTTCTCCCGGCATCTCTTCAAGCCTCCCTGATATTTCACGCATTGCTTCTGCCCACCGTGATGTGGAGTCTGCCATGACCGCAACATCATATCCCATATCCCGATAGTACTCGGCAATCGTGATCCCGGTATAGATGGACGCCTCTCGTGCTGCTACCGGCATGTTGCTTGTATTTGCAATGAGAACCATGCGGTTAATCAGGGGTTGTCCGGTCCTTGGGTCATGGAGCTGGGGAAACTCGTCAAGGACATCTGCCATCTCGTTTCCTCTCTCTCCACATCCGATGTAGACGATGATATCAGCATTAACCCATTTTGCAAGTTGTTGCTGCACAACGGTCTTGCCGGATCCAAATGGGCCGGGAATAGCCGCAGTTCCTCCTTTTACCAGCGGGAAAAGGGTATCTATGATTCGTTGTCCTGTTATTAAGGGTTCTTTCGGGTCACGTCTTCTCTGTATCGGACGTGGTTCCCTGACCGGCCATCGTCGTACCATGGATACCTTTATGATTCCACGGTCTGTCTGAATTGTGGCAATCACTTCCTCTATGGTATAATCTTTCGTGTCTGCTATCGTAAGGATGCGTCCGTCACCTTCCGGGGGTACGAGAATGTAATGAGTGACCGATGTACTCTCTGTCACACTGCCAAGCCGGTCTCCGGGGTTTACGGTATCACCAGGGCTGACAAGAGGAGTAAAAGCCCATCTGCGGTTGTGGTCAAGAGCGGGTGCCGTCGATCCCCGCGTGATCATGTCCCCTGAAAATCCCCGTATCACCGTAAGAGGTCTTTGTATGCCGTCATATATGGTCCCGAGAAGGCCGGGCCCCAGTTCTACTGAGAGTTGCTGTCCTGTCCGCTGTACCGGCTGTCCGGGTGTTATCCCGCTTGTCTCTTCATAGACCTGGATCGTTGCGATATCTCCCTGCAGGATGATTATCTCACCGATAAGGGCCTCATCCCCGACCCGTACCGATTCATACATCGTACTCCCGCCCATACCGGAAGCCTCAACGACCGGTCCTATTACCCGTGTAATTATTCCTTGAGCATACATTCAGTCAGTCCCCTCTTTGTATCCTGTACTATGCCTGCGTTATCATGTTCCCCTCCCGGGATGGTGAGGATAACCGGAAACAGGCGATGTGCCCGGCGAACTTTTTGTATCAGTTCTGCGAGAAGGGAAGAAGTCCCGGTATCAATAAGGATAATTCCAATCGTCGGATCCCCGGTACAGGTGAGAAACGCCGCTTCTGCCTGGTTCTGGGTTGTAACCCGGAAAGAATCCCTGACTCCTGCAAGAGAGAATCCAAGTGCTGCATCTCGTTTTCCGATTACTGCTACTCTCATTGTGCCACCTTTATCCTGCCATGATATCATGAACGAGGAGATTTTTTATGGTATCCCTGTCTCCTTTTTCCATGATGCCATTGATGATTATTCTCAAATTCCGATATTCATACTCTTTTGCGAGCATGAATCGGATCAGTGGCCCGCCGGTAAAGTAATATACCCGGGATATTCGCCCGAGTGTCATTAAAAGGATCTGATCCAGAGCCAGATCAAACTCTGTCAGGCTGCCCGGATCAGGATATCGGGTAAGGACAGGCTCGAGATATGGTCCGTACTCGGTACTGCCAAGTTCCCGCACGAGATCCGGTACACTCATCAGTTCATTGAGTTGGGTAACTCTCCATTGTGGAATACTTTTTCCCATAGAGAGGGTACAGGACGAGATGAAGGGGGTGGAGAGACCTGCGTGTTTTCCCCGGATTAATGTCCTGATATTGGTTAGATCTGCAAATATCCGTGTGAATTCAAGAAAAGGGGTTACCAGTGTGGATTGTATCCGGGTACAGGATGCATACAGATCATCGGCCCAGAACTGATCCAGGGCAATATCAAAAGCAATAAGGGATTTCTGTTCATGATAGGCAAGAAGGGGAAGGGATAAAAGAAACTGGTACGGTGTCTGTGACAGGAGGTGCAGGCTGTCCTCCAGACCCGGGCTCTCTCTCATTCCATCGATGATATCGGGCTTGAGTATACCTACCGGGAATAGCTTCTCTTTTGTTGCATCACAATCACTGCAATGATACAGCATTCTTAGAATTCTCTTTATCATCCGGATTTCATACAACTGCTGGTAACTGGTAAAGAATGGATTAAAATCTGATGGTACTGAGGAAATAAATGTCTGAAACTGTTCTATCTCATTTCGTTCAAGAACGATCTCAGGGCTGTGTCTCATCTCTTCAGGAGATTTTCGGGTTAAAAAACCGGATGCCTCTATCTTTGCGAGAATCTCCTCGATTGCTCCTGAATCAAGAAGGTTGTCGAGAATCCCTTCCTGAATATACGGGGTGCCGAGTGTTTTCGCCCGTGCAACCGGATAGGTGGAACCTGCAATGGTAAGGATGGTCGGAAGAAACCCACAAAGCCCTGCAAAAACAAAGAAACATGTTCCGATAACAAGCAGTATAATGAGGGGAAAAGCCGAAAGAAGGAAAATCCCTTCCTGAACCTGCCCGAAAAGAAAGAGGAGATCATTCATGCGATGCCAGGCTCCTTCTCCAGAAGGATACGGGCAACCCGGTACAGGAGTTCCTTCTTATATCGGGCAAGGCGTGCTTCAAACGTGTTATCAACCATAACGCCATGCGATCCTGCAATAAGGGCACCACCTGCCGTCCTGATGGAACCGGTACGAATAGATATCTCGTCCGTATCTTCCTTTAATACGCTGATAATCTCCCCTGTTATCTCGCGATCGCGATCATCTACGGTGATAGTATACGAATCAGAGTGAACCGAAGAGATCCCATCGTTAATTAATCGTAATAATACTGCCCGGTATTTCTCTTTTTCACGGATGGTTTCCAGTTCCAAAAGTGCGTTTTCGAAACATCTGTTTATCTGGTCTTCCTTCTCCTGCCTGATAATTGTTCGTGCCTCGATGAGTGCCCGTGATCTGAGTTGGGCCCTCTTCTGCCTGATATCACGCGATGCGAGTAGAATTATTGTCTGGTACGCCTTTTCTGCCTCAAGAGCTCCCGTTGCCTCAATCTGTTTCGCTTCCGCTTGTGCATCCGCCCTTATCCGGGATGCTTCTTTTTGTGCATCGTCATGAATCCTGGCAATAATGGTATCTAATCCCATAATCTTTCCTTTGATATCAGCTGACCTGGAACAACCCGAGTCCGAAGAGGATAAGTATGGCAATTAATAGTCCAAAGATGGCAAATGTCTCAGACATGGCAGCAAAAACAAGACTTCTGCCAAGGGAATTGGGATCGTGTGCAACGGCAGATATGGCACCTGCACTGGTAATACCCTGACCGATTCCTGAGAAACCTGCAAGACCTACAGCAAATCCTGCACCGACAACACCGATTGCAACGGGCATCTCTACCGAATAATCTCCTGATAATACCCCGGTGAGTGAGAGGATGAGGACAGATATGAGCAGACCATATATCGCCTGTGTCTCACAGATGGATGAGAAGACGATTCCCTTGCCAAATATCTCAGGTTTTTCTGATGCGTTTGCAATTCCTGATGCAGCAGCGATTCCCTGACCGATAGCAGAAAAACCTGCAAGTCCTGTAGCAATCCCTGCACCGATAGCAACGAGACCAACCGGAATCGGGATCTCTGACGCACTTCCACTAAAAAATCCTCCTGCCTGAAGGATGAGTATGGCGATCAAAAGACCGTATATTCCCTGGGTCTGAGGGACGGCGGTAAATACGATAGCCATCCCGAATTTATCAGGACGTTCTGCAATAACTCCTGATGCAGCTGAACCGGTCATTCCAACACCAATTCCTGCGCCAACTGCGCAACATCCAACCGATATTCCGGCTCCAAGAGCCATGAGTGCAGCACCTGTTCCTAGCATGATAATTCATCGTCCTGTGGGAGTGTCGTATATATCCGTTCTGCCTTGAAGGGGTGAAATAGTTTTCCTCCCCCGCTGTAAAATTTGCCAAAAAATTCGATATAATGAAGTCGTAACGAATGGATAACTCCTCCCAATGCCTGAATAACCAGATTAAAGGTCTGACCAAGAACAAGGAAGATTATTGCAGGAATAAAAAGCAAGGGGTGAATGGCTGCTATCATCCCTGCAAGTAGATTGATAGCCATGGCAATACCTCCGGTAGCTAGTGCGAGGGCCAGAATGCGGACATATGAAAGCCAGTCCCCGAGGAACCCGGTAAGGTCAAAGAAAGCCATCGGTCCTTTTCCAAGGAGGAGTATGCCAATTGAGAAAAGAAGCATTATTCCTGCAAGAAACGCCATCCATGACGGAATGCTTCTCCATCCAAAGAACTGGATGAGCAGGATTGCAGCAGCAGGCTGGATAATAAACCATATTCCCTGGTCCCGGATAGCAAGACGTACCATCTTTTTCCGGTAATTCTGCCACAATCCGAGGACTAATCCAAGATTGATATGGATGATGCCGATAATAAGTGCCAGCTGGAAGAACAGGATTGGTGAACGCATCGGATCAAGAAGGACAAGTGGAGGAGTAATCCCGAAAAAACGGGGAAGAATGTCTCCAAACCAGCCTCCTTCCATTATGCCGCAGATGATACTTGCGATGGCACATCCGATGAGCACGATACACATATCACCGACAGACCGGTTCTGCTGTCCGATTCCCCGGTAGAGAAGAGTACCGATAACGAGGAGGACCAGACCATATCCGGCATCTCCAAGCATCAATCCGAAGAAGAGGAGAAAGACCGGAGCGATGAAGGGAGTGGGATCGATCTCGTTGTAGCGGGGCGGTGCGTACATGGTTGTTAAAAATTCAAAGGGCTTTAACCATTTCGGGTTGTTATACTGCACCGGGATGGTATCTGTTTTTTCCGGATCTAATATCCGTATCAGGTACTGGTCACCTGCATGTCTCTGGAGGATGGCATTGAGTAATCTCCTGTTTTTTTCCGGGAAAAAACCCTCGATAAAGATGACGTCCCGGGTTATTCCACTTCTTCGTGTCATCTCCATGCGTGCTCTCTGCAGAGAGAGTTCTTCATAAAGAGCCTGGACTTCCGGCAGCCTTGCTTTCACCATGAAAGAGAGATGCTCGTATTGTTCTTCTTTTCGTGTGATTGTAAGGGCTAATTCTTCTCTCTTCTCAGGTAACAGGCGGGACGGTTTCCCTGACAAATCTTTTTGGGGAACAATTCTCTGAAAGAGAGGAGGACGCAGGAGTCCCTGTAGTGCCTCATGCTCATGGGCACCAGCACAAACCACCACGAGGGTCTTTTCGCCCTCTTCTGAAGTGGCAGTAATCAGTCCTGATTGTATTTTTGATTGAATCAGTTCCTGGAAAAAAGAAAGGTCTTCTGATTGAATGGTTCCTGCAATAATATCAGAAAAACGGGATGATACAAGGTAATCCGGGTTGATATCCTGTTTGAGCAGGAGCGTGAGTGTTTCGATTGCCTGTGTCAGTTCTTCAATCCGATCGAGAGTACTCTGATAATCCTGATACAAATTCAGAAAATCTTTCGTATCGTGTATGAAATCTTCTGCTAAGGCACAGGTTTGGGGGATGAGACCCGGGTTTGCAGGCAGAGGCGTCTTTTTTCCGGGAGATAACAGGCTTGTGATGATTCCTTTTTTTTCCTGAGCAAAAGGAAGCATTTTATCCCGAATCTGACCGATATGGACCTGGGTTGCTATCAGGCGGGAAAGTGTGACCGGGTCAGGATTATTACGGGTCAGGTCTCCTGTTTCCTCGATCTTCTCCCTGATATCAGTTATCTCGATGATACCTGCTTCATGCAGGGCTGCGATACATGACTCAAACTGCAGGTAATGGATTCCGATAATGGCTTTATTCATCGGTTCCGGAAAGAACATCGGTTTCTCCAAGAATCTTCTGGACAATAAGGTCTGTAGCTTTCGGGATGAGAGGTTCCATCTCTGCTCTGACGGCATCCCGGTTCCTGTGTGCATCTGCGAGGAGTGCGGCTGCTTCTCTCTCTGCCTCCCTTCCCATCTCTTCCCACATCCGGTTCACCACCTCCCGGGCATTCTTCTCTCTCTTCTGCGACAGGTCCCGTACCTTTTGTTTCGCCTCGACAACCAGCTCAATGCTCGTTTTTTCTGCAGTTCTGATAAGCACCAGAGCCTGTTCTTCTGCTTCCCTGATCTGTTCTATCTCCTCACGTATCATCAGATATCCTGTACCTGATTATTCAGATACGATATTTTTCATAATTACCTGTTTTTATTGCGAGAATATCCGGGAAAAACGGCTCTCTTTTCTCTGACTTCCCGCATACCGGTACAATACTCTCATTGGTTCCAAATCCTCTGCCTTTTTTACGCTTTAAGTCCTAAAGGAAAGGAATTTTTACTATTTCTTGCTGACTTTCTCTTCTTTCATTACGATTTTTGCGATCATAAAGACAACAAATGCAATGATGATAAAGTTGAGGAACTCTGCGGCAAAGGGACCGATTCCGATATGAACCTGACCAAGGTCAAGCGTTGCCGTTTTCCAGTCCCCGGTCGGTGTGAGAACCGTTACAAACGGCATGATGACATTATCAACAAGGGACCTGATTAGATCGGTCGCTGCGATACCCATGATAAACCCGACGGCAAGGGCAACGACCTTATATTCTTTGAGGAATTCAAAAAACTCTTTTAAAAGGTTATTTACCGCGTCCATACATTTAGAGGTTTTTTAAACGATTTAATAGTATTGGATTGTGATGATCTGAAAGGTTTCCTGACTTTTCTATGGATGGAAAGGGCTGGGTTTCTCTCCCTGATCCCTTTTTCCGTAACCTTCATTGAAAGTGACTGTTTATCAAGAGAAAAAAGAAGAAGGAGAAATTTCGTCTTTGAAAGGAAGAGAGAATTAAGAGAGATTATCGTTACATTCACACTGATTTGTCATCAGTTACTGATGTCAGGTTACAGAGGGATTCTTTTAAGTCCTTTAAGTGTTCTTCGAGCATTACGACATCCTGCTCAAATTCATTGCTGCTGAGGTACGTGATTTCAGGACTTCTGAGTCGCTTTTTATATGATTCAATAAGGTTTTCCCAGCTGTGAATCCTGATACGAAGGATATGTTCGTTCCGGATTTCCTCTCTGGTTTTTTCTGTTTCTGCAGCAGATGCAATCTCACCCCTGATATCGGTCAGCCTCTCACAATACCACGAGACATGCATCAGAAGTTTCTCGATGGTTAAGGGTTTCATGATGTACCCGTCAAATAAATCCCCGTATTCCATGATGTCTTCCGGGGAAAGTGCCTTGGCAGTCAGCATCACGATAAGGATTGTGTGGTCAGGGTCCTTTTTCCGGACCTGTAACAGAACATTCCAGCCATCAAGAGGCTCCATCATGATATCAAGGATAAGGATGTCGGGGGTAACGGTCTCAAGCAGCGTCAGGCATTCTTTTCCTGATGTTGCCGTCATGGTATCATACCCTGCTTCCGAAAGTCCGGTTGCAAATAACTGGGTCAGAACAGCAATATCATCGACATAGAGGATGGTAGTCATGGTATGAATGGAAGAGCGGGAGATGATTGTATTGTGGGCATTACCATCAGGTTTCCTGACTCGTAATAGTGATGAGCTCCGGTATAGGTATCAGACGGTTTATCTTAAATAGATATTGCACTGTTTCATTATCCTGCATCAGGAGATTTGAAACCCTGTTAAAAATGAGATAATTCCTGCTTTTTTTTGATATCGGGGCAGATATCCCGGATACCATCAGGACTTTATACCCACAACTCAAATACGAATCTATGAATGTATCCCGAACACTGCTGCTTATGTGCGGATTGGTGATAATCGGGCTTGCCGGTACCTGTCCGGCCACTGCTGAACCAGATCTGCCGGTATGCCATCTTCTTTCTCATGACTTTATTATCATGCTCCCTTCAGGATGGGTGACGTTTCCCATGCAGGGATATGAAGGGCTTACCGGAATCGCGGATCCGTTCAGAGATAATATCACGTATATGCTCAAGATCATGGATAATCCCACGGGAACAACCCTTGATGCTCCGTTGCTTCATGCATATCTGGATGCAGTTGTATTCAGGGATGACATCGAGGTAACACCTGATTCACTCGTATTTTCTGAAAATGCCACCCTTTCTTCGAATGGGATGCGCAATGATCGCTATGTCAGTATTTTCCTCGGATCAACACCAACCGGCAGTTATGAACTGTATGGGTATTATGATGACGAGGGTTCACAGGTGCAGGACAGAGAGCTGTTCCTGGCGATGGCAGAAACCATCAGTCAGAACGTATCCTGATTCGTTTAAAATCCCAAGGATTCTTTTTTCATTACAAGGGCATCTTCCCTGTTTCCCCTGAGAGGTTCAGTTACAAAAAGTATTTTCATGGGTATCTATAATGGATATTCCGCCCCATTCTCTTCTGAACAATTATGTCTGCAGGGAATTCGTACGACCATTGGAAACTGGATTATGGATATGAACTTTTCATCGCTTTTGTATCGGTGTTATCCATTTTTAACATGGTTCTTATCTATATCCCGGGAATTGACAAAAATGCCGCTGCAGTCGTCGGGATCATCAATCTCGTTCTGACTCTTATCTTTTTGTTTGATTTTATTCTTCGTATCTGCACCACCCCATCCCGGAGCCGGTATTTCCTGTATGATTTCGGTTGGGCAGATCTGCTTGCCTGCATTCCGTACTTCCGGATATTCCGGATATTCCGGATTCTTAAAGCCTACCGGCTCTTTCACCGGTACGGAATGTCTTCTGTTATGACTTACCTGACGGTTCACCGGGCAGAATCAGCCCTCTTTATCCTTGTCTCTGCGGTACTGATGATCGTCGAAGCAGGATCGTTTTTTGTTCTTCTCGCAGAACAGGGAGCAAAGGATGCAAACATCATCACCGCACCCGATGCCCTGTGGTGGGTCTATGTCACCATGACGACGGTCGGGTACGGGGATCATTACCCGGTCACAAACACGGGGAGGCTTGTGGGTATTCTGGTCATGACAACCGGAGTGGGTATCTTTGCGACGTTTGCAGGGTTTATCTCAAATAAACTCCTTGTTCCTTCAGGGAAAAAGAAGAAAAAGAAGGTTGCAGAAACGATACCGGCAGGCAGTATCAATGAATCCTTTACCGAACTGCACCGGTTGCTTGCAGAGCGTGAGCAGATTGATTCTGCTATTTCGGCATTAGTTGCAACAATGCAGGATCAGGTCCATTATGATCCTGCTCATGATACTGATCCCAGACCGGGGGATATCGGGTAAGATCCTCTTTTTTATTCCCTTTTGATACTGTCAGGATAGCCCCGTTTTTTATACAGACCAATACCCGGCCTTTGTTCAGGATTGTAATTTTGAATGATTCAATCATCTCTTCCCCTTTTTCAGATACCTGATGATATCGATATTGATATTCTTTCCCTGGCTCTCAATCAATACTATTATCATTGCCGGTGAGAAATGAAGTCATATTAAAAACCAATATCCTGCAGGGATTTTGGAATCGGTGAGGTGAGGATGAGATGAGCAGAAAAGAGAAGCAAATTGAATCATGGATTGATACCCATACAATACCGGCAGGCAATTGTGAGAATGGCAGTATGGGGAAGTTTTATTCAGGGCAGAAAAAAATGCGTCTCTATCTGACACTGGTTTTTCTGATGCTGCTTTTCTTTCCTGCAACACTCGGATCCATCATGGAAGATGTCGATGATTCTTTTCACCCTCCAGCCGGTATCATGACAGAGGCTATACTCCCCGTGATGCAGGAAGGATATCGGGGTCCTGCCAGTGCAGCGAATGGATCGGTTGTTTCTCCAGAACCAGAAGAAACTCCGTTATCCTGCACTATCTATACCATTACTGCAACCACCACCCGGGGCGGGATTATAAAACCGGAAGGGGTAACGCAGGTCAGGGAAGGTATGAGTATATGCTTCTCTATCATCCCGGATTCCGGGTATTACTGCCAGGGTGTATTTGTGGACGGGATTCCCAAAGGGGTGATTACCGAGTACCTCTTTTCGCATGTCTCGTCAGATCACGCCATTCATGCAATCTTTGCCCCGGAAGAGCGGTATACTCTGACTCCGGTCCCGTCGATGGGGGGGAGTATTGCTCCTTTTGCAACCCGGATGGTTCATGCCGGGGACTCTGTTACCTTTACCATCACTGCAGATGACTGCTACACGATAACCGATATCCGTATTGATTATTCCATTAACCTGGGACCTCAGGAGAGTCCCTTTGTATACACATTTGAGAAGGTACAGAGGTCCCATTATATTCAGCCGGTATTTACGAGGAGAACCCCTTGTATTACAGCAACTGCACGAACCGGAGGAAGCATTATGCCCCCGGGAACCACTACCGTCCCCTGTGGCTGGAGCCAGAGTTACCATATTACTCCTGTTTCCGGGTATTACATCGATACGGTTCTTGTCGACACCGTTCCGGTGGGAGCAGTCTCTTCATACACGTTTTTCAATGTCACGATGGATCATACTATTCATGCTCTCTTTACCCGGGAAAATCCTGGTCCTGATTTTTATCTCGTGCTTGCACCGGGCTGGAACTGTATCAGTATCCCGAAAAGAATAACTGCAGGCAGTGATACCCTGCAGAATCTCTTTAGTACACTGGAGAGTGACGGACACAGTATCTATACCTATGACGCCACAGGCCAGAACTGGCTGATTCCACCGGCAACAAAGCAGGTACTCCCTCTTGAGGCATACTGGGTGTTTACCGCAAAAGCAGAGAATATCCCGATTCAGTTTATCCGGGACAGTCCGGGATCTGTTACACTCCTTATGCCGGGCTGGAACATGATTGGCTATACCGGTACAGAACCGGAAGAGACCCGTCTCTTTTTTGCCTCGATACCGGATGCATGGGAGGTTCTCGTGGGATATGATGCAGGTATCCAGGCATACACCGAGCCGGTAATCAGGGGTGGGACCGGCCCGAATAGCGATACCCGTCTTTTATATCCCGGATCCGGGTACTGGTTGCTATGCAACAGGATTACCCCGTTCCCATCACCGTTTTAGGCGATGCAGAATGGATGCCGGGGTGCCAAAAAAATTGAAATTCCTGCTATTCATCGCCCGGCATAATACATCCGGTGAGTGATTCATAGAGGAGCATGGTTAGTATCTCGAGCCGTTCATCGATACGTCCCGGAAAGACACGATCCAGGTATTGCAGGGTATCATAGGGGGTGTGCCTGATAACTCCCTCATCCCCGTACATCAGATCAACCTGGGTCCATCCGTCCTCGTCACCGATATCCCAGTTTGTCGCTTCCAGATATGCAAAGGGGATACCCCTCTGCTCAAACGGTGCATAATCAGCACAGTCGCAATGGGATCCGTCTTCATAGTCCAGCTCCCGGGCGGTTCGTGTCTCAAGAAAGATGTCGTGCACTGATGCAGTGGAGAGGATGCAATCCCTGATAAATACTCCGGTGTCGCCATACAGGTACAGGTTGTCACCGGCAAGAAGACCATCAAGGTTAATCATCCCAACCAAATTCTTTCTTGCAGATGGAGTGATTGTACTGACAAAATAACGGGACCCGTCCAGATCCTCTTCTTCAGAACCAAAGGCAACAAATTGGATGGTATACGGTGTCTCCTCGTTTACCAGCCGCTGTGCCAGTTCAAGAAGGATAGCAACAGATCCGGCGTTGTCATCTGCCCCGTCCCCGTCATCAACAGAGTCATAATGCGCCCCTACGATGATCGTAGCATCATTCTCCCCTTGTTTTGTGGTGATGATATTAGCCGATTCATAGGTTTCATCCTCTTGTGTGGTGACAGTGAAAGGCTGGACCGATACCTCATATCCTGATTGTTTTAGGGTGGATATAATGTAGTCTCGTGCCTCTTCTTCCTTGTCTGTTCCTGCAACCCTGGCACCGATCTCGTCAGCGAGGGTTATTAGATATCCCTGGGCACTGTTGCCAAAAGGAGATGTATCATCCATCCCATCAAGGATTTCATGACCCGTTAACGAACCGGTATCAAGAACCGGCACATAATCGATTGTTTCATCTGCCCAGGTCCACGGGCAGATAAAAATGGAGAGGAGCAAACCTGTCAGCATTACCGGAAGTATTGGATCACTCGTCATGTCTGAATATCATCTTTGTACAGTAATGAAGGGACCGGTGAGAGGAAGAGTGGAACGGGAAGTCTCAGCAAGCATATATAACAAAATGTAATAATAACTATACTATATGTCATGTTCAAGCGATCATAACTCGCGATTGTTCCTTGATCGACATGCCATAGTACACGGAAACAGATGTGATATTATGAAGAGATATACAAATGAAAAATTTCTCTCATTATCTCTCATTAGCAAATCAGGGATTACTATTCTTGCAATTCTTCTGGTTGTTACTGGTTTTGGATTTGCTACCCCAATGGGAGATTCTGCCATGTACGACAGAGATACGAATCATGTAAAAGGTATCTCTGACCGGCCGATACCTCCGATGCCAGACGATATCCCTTTGCATGAAGGGATTCAGGGTCATGCTAGCACGCCGGTGAATGAGAGGGGTCAGGCAGGATACGTCCATATGCAGGAATCCAGGTATGGTTCACCTGATCAGGCATCAATGCCTGATCAACATTATCAGTCTAAAACCCGGTCGAAAAGCCCGGGTGTCAGTCCATGCAGAGGGTCGGAGAAGATCTCATCCACCTCTGATCACTTGGGTAATGAAATGTCAGGAAAAAATCTTTTTCCGTTTCAAGACCCCATCTCTGGAAGTAAAGGGATGATAAATCCCTTTTACCCGGTGACCAGCGATACTGCGGATGAAACGATCGGTACCAGTTCATCAGGCACAGCCACTATTCAATCTCTCCTGGCTCTCTCTCCTCTGATGGTGGTTCCCTGTCTGTATACCTCAACCAGTGCTATGATCATCATTCATTCCTCCTTACAACAGGTTTCTGAAGCAGGATTAGGTATTTATGGTCATATCAGTCATTCAACAGGTCAGGGTGTTACCGATCCCCTCAATGATAAGGTGAGGTTTGTTCCTGAAAAAACCACGGTCACTGGAGGAGAAAGATATTTTAAGAATTCAGGCCCCGGAAGGGATTCTGATGCCCGGGATAATTCTCCCGGTATTGAATCGGGAAAACATGGATACCATCCTTTCCCATCAGGGAAACACCTCAATAGTAAAAGCCCAGGCAGCGATGGTATGATATACAGGGGTAATCCCGGTCATATCGGCCAACCCTGTTCAGGGTAAAAAAACAAGGAATTTTCATGTTCGATACCTGGCAGTGGTCCGGGTCACTTAAATTGGTAGATTGTTTTTGAGAGCGATTAACTACAAAATTAACCGTCCTCAACCAGTAGGTAGAGAGTTACATTTTCTTAAGTCCCGGGATGACAATAGTCAGACCCTGTTTATGCAGGTATGGTAGCAGACCTCTTTCTTTTTCGCGTCCCTCCTTTTTTTTCCAATTTATGCCATGCCAGCTGAGGATCTAACCCTTGCTATGACAAGGATATGAATATATGATGGATACAAGCAAACGTTCATACAACAGGGGCTTTTGTGACAGCGATCATTATCACATCAGGGCTGACGAAACAATACGGAGATCTCGTTGCAGTCAATGATCTGAATCTTACAATCCGGAAAGGTTCTTTCTATGGATTACTGGGTCCAAACGGTTCGGGAAAGACCACGATAATAAAGATGCTCACCGGTCAGATCCGTCCCACGAGTGGATCCGCAACCGTCCTTTCACGCGATGTTACAAAGGATCCCATCGGGGTCAGGAGTTGTATCGGGATAATCCCTGAGCAGGAGACCCCACCGAGTTTCCTTACCGCAAAGGAGTATTTTTATTTTGTAGGAGATATCCGTTCCATCCACGATATTGCAAAACGGGCAGACTGGTGGTTTTCATTCCTTGAATTCTCTGATACACAGGATGTCCTTTGCAAGGATCTCTCCCGGGGGACACGACAGAAACTCATGTTTGCACAGGCATTTATTCACCAGCCGTCTCTTGCGATTATTGATGAACCGCTTGTGAATTTTGACCCTATAATGCAGCGAAGAGTCAAGGATTACCTTCTTTCCTACCGGGAGGCGGGCAATACCATCTTTATGTCCACGCACCTGCTCGGTGTGGCAGAAGAGATCTGTTCCGAGTTTGCAATCATGCACAAGGGAGAGATCCTTTACTCCGGGGAGACGAAAGAACTACAGGAGAGGAACCAGCATCTTGATGCGCTATTCCTTGACCGCGTGAGGGAAAGCGGGGATGAATAATCTCTTTTTCTACATGTTAAAGGAAGAATGGCGGATTCACTCAACGATCTTCGGGAGCCTTTCTTTTCTTCTCTTTCCGGTGATGATAGGTGCTATTGCGTTCATGGGTTCTTTTATGCTCCCCCTTATCAGATCCTCGCTTCCATCGGGTAACCTCTCGCTCATTATGCATGCAAATTATCTCATGCTCGGAATCATGGCAGGAGCCTTTGGGATTGCAGGGAATGAGGCGATGAACCGGCGGTTCGGTCAGGCAAGCCTGCTTGCATATGCTTCCCGGATTCTGCCGGTATCTGACCGGTATATCTTTTCTATGTTTGTTCTCAAAGATACCGTATATTACGTTATGCTCTGGGTTTTCCCCCTTATCGCAGGGTTTTTCCTTGCATCAGGATTTGTCGGCATCCCTCTCACCGTCCCCCTGCTCCTGGCCCTTACCCTCACCCTCTCGTTTCTCTTCGGGCTCTGCCTGATATTTCTGTTTTCCATGATATATAACAAAAATCCGGGATTACTCTTCATCGTGTTATTCATTCTTGCAGGTGGAGGTGTCTTTATTCTCTTTATGATCCCTGCAAACCCCGGGAGTCTCTTCCCCCCGCTTCTGCTTTTTTCTGCATTTTCATGGGAGCTTTTATTTTTAACCTGTGTTTGTATCGTTTTTCTGTTTCTCATCTCGCTCCTGCTCTTTACTCCTGAATCAGGGAAGCGATCCCGAAAGTATTCTGATGCCTTCTCTGTACTTCGGAAAAGATTCTTTTTCTTTCCGTATCCCGCACTCATGGTAAAGGATCTCATTGACCTGTACCGGAGCGGGAGGGTTATCGGTCAGGCTATATTCTCCCTTATCATCCCTCTCGTGGTTATCTGGTTCTTTTTATCGCTGACCAGCAGGTACCTCCCGAAAGAGAATCTCTTTTTCCTTTTCGCGATTGTTACCGGTGTGATTGCCTCAACCATGTATACCTGGCTCACCTCCTTTGATACTATGGGTTCCTACTTCTGCCTCCCCATGTCGGTTCGTACGGTTATTCTGAGCAAATTGTCAGGATTTGTTTTACTCCAGATTATCCCTCTTATTGTCCTGTTTCTTCTGAGTATCTTATCAGATCTGGTTTCGTATCTTGGATTTGCTCTTGTTCTCTTCACTTCAGTCTCTTTCTTCTCGGTTGCACTCTCGATCCGGCTCACCGGTCTCTCTCCTGATGTTCTCATCTATCATTTCAGGGTTATGATCCTGTACTTTTCCGGTATCGGGATTGTTACCAGTGTTCTCTCCTTTCTTGCCTTTCGGGATCCCTGGTTCTCTCTTTCTGGTCTTCTTCTCTTCATTCCGGCATGGTTCCTCATTGATACCGGTTGCAGACGATGGGAGGGCGAGGAACAGCAGGTATATTGATCGCCATTCCTGCAGGGGATAAAAAAGATAATTATCTCAGTTTTATGAATTTCCATCCCGATAAAGAAGAATCACCAGGTTTATCCTTTTGTTTTCTGATACTATTGAGGGTTACATGACAGGCGGGCTTTATACCGATCTCTATGAACTGACGATGCTACAGAGTTACCTTGATCATGGAAAGGATAAGAATGCGGTCTTCTCGCTCTATGTCCGTGACCTGGGACCGGAACGGAACTTCCTTGTGGCATGCGGCCTTGAGACGATGATTGATGCAGTCCTGTCCTATTCTTTTTCCAGAAAAGATATTGCGTATCTCAGGTCACTGAATCGTTTTAGTGAGAAGTTTCTTGGAGCACTTGAGAACTACCGGTTCTCCGGAGATATTTATGCCGTTCCCGAAGGACGGGTTCTCTTTGGGGATGAACCCATAGTCCAGGTAGAAGGGAGTCTTCCGGTCTGCCAGGTGGTAGAGACCCTGATTCTTAACATCATTCACCACCAGACTCTGATCGCGTCAAAGGCTGTCAGGTGTGTTACTGCTTCAGGTGGTCGTCCTGTCATTGATTTCGGCTTACGGAGGGCTCACAGTCTCGAATCAGGGCTGTTTGGTGCCCGTGCAACGTACATTGCCGGATTTGCAGGCACTTCCAATTTGCAGGCCGGTGCCGCGTTCCGGATCCCGGTGTATGGCACCATGGCACACTCGTATATCCTCTCCTTTCCGGACGAAGAAGAGGCATTTCGTGCCTACATCCATTCTTTTCCTGATAAACCCGTCCTTCTCATCGATACGTACGATACCATTGCAGCAGCACACCTCGTGGTCAGGCTTGTCAGGGAGGGCCTTGCGGTTGCTGCTGTCAGGATAGACAGCGGTGATATCCCTGCTCTGGTGAGGGAGGTACGGGCAATTCTTGACTCAGAGAATCTTTCCGAGATCAGGATCCTCGTCAGTGGCGGGGTTTTTGAGCATGATATTGACCAATGGATCTCTGGGGGTGTCCCGATCGATACCTTTGCGGTCGGGACCTGCATTATTACTGCTTCAGACCAGCCGTACCTTGAGATGGCATACAAGCTGGTTGAGTATGACGGGGAGCCGAAGGTCAAGTTCAGTCCCGGGAAGGTTACTTTTCCCTATATGCGGCAGATTGTCAGGAGATACCGGGATGGCGTGATGGATCACGATGAGGTCGTCAGGTGGGGAACGGGTACCGACGGCGAATGCCTCGTTGAACCGGTGGTACGGGACGGGCAACTCATACGGTCGCACCCGACCCTTGAAGAGATCCACGAACGGGTTGTTTGTGATCTTGCTCGAATGCCTCGTTATCTTAAATCTCTTTCAAAAGGCGATTACCCTGTTCTCCTCGGTTAGAATGGGTATTTGAATCAGATAGCAACTTGTTTTGGATTAGGGTTGCCTCCGTCCTATTCAGGTGAATAGGAGCGGTTGATACATTTCGCTACCTTTCTGACAATTGAGCAGAAAAATGGCTGAAAATTAAATCAGCAGATTTAAAAGACAGGGAAAAAAAATCTAATTTATGAAAAAAATCACAATCACGTTTTTTTTATTACTACTGGGAATTATCTCAATTATTTGTCCGATTAGTGCTTCCATGTATCCCTCAAGGTATTTTGATAGCGATACCTGTATTACCTGTTCTCATTCAAATACGAGATTATCTGATGAATCCCTACGGGAAAGAAATCAAGGAATAGAGGCGAGTGACTGGTATATCAGGGGTGAAGAATTATTTGAAGCTGGTGATTATGAAGGGGCTATTTTGAATATGGACCATGCCATCATGATAAAACCAGATCATTGGATGGCGTGGGTTTACAAGGGCAGGGCCTTATGTCACGTGGACCGGTGTGAAGAGGCAGTCACTGCCACAAAGAAAGCGATAAAGATCGGCAATGCATACAAACCTGGTGAGTTCAATGCCGTCCTATGGAATGATCTGGGAAGTTCCTATTACATGCTTGGCAGATACGAAGAAGCCCTTGATGCATACGATAAAGCAATAGAACTTGATCCGGGTTCGGAAAATATGGCCAGATATCAAAAAAACCGGGATATGGTACAGAAACTCTTCGATAAGTAACTGATTAAATTCCAAAGATGTTGTTAGTTTTTACCGACTGACAATCTGGATAACTACTATTATCATTTCATCTTTAATCAAAACCTCATCCTGGGTAAATTTGAAACCTGACTGTAATTTTTTCGGCATGCTATTGTCATTTGGGTCTGACTTGGTGTGGGAGATCATTCATATACCATACCAGGTAAGATTTTTGTATGAACGATACTGGTTTCACCATTATTCAGGCATTCATTCTTCTTCTGATCGGAGGAGCCGTTTTTCTTTCAGGGTGCTCTTCTTATCAGAATAACAGCATACTGCCATCAGATAATTCATCACCCATTCCAGGTAATGAGACTATCCGGATCGGTGCGGTCTATAACCTCGAGGGATCAGAGGCAACTTTTGATATCCCCTCAATGCAGGGTGCAAACCTTGCAGTACAGGTGATCAATGAACAGGGAGGGATCAACGGGAAGCCTCTCGAACTAGTCCTCGTTAATGGGAAATCCGATACTGATACCATTGTAGCAGGAGTCACCGAACTGGTTTCATCCGGGACGATCCCTGTTATCATCGGCTTGTCAAACCCTGATCACACGCTCCCTGCAGCAAAGAGAGCAGCATCGGATGGGGTTTACTTTATCACATCCGGTGCCACATCACCCCGTCTGCCTCATGAGGTTCCTCAATATCTCTATCTTGCCTGTATGGGCGATAATACCCAGGCGGCTGTTAGTGCCGAATATGCCGCCGGATCCCTGCAGGCGAAAAATGTATACGTCCTTTATGAATCAGATAAGGGATACCCCACCCTTCTTGCTGATTATTTTAAAAGACGGTTTTTGGAACTTGATGGAACGGTGCAAAAGACAGATACCTTCCAGAGCACGGATGCCGGATTTTCTTCCCAGGTAGCGAACCTCTCTCTCCTGGATCCAGAACCTGATATTGTTTTTGTATCTGCTGAGACCTGGGCCGATGCAAAACCGGTTATCGAGGAGATTCGTAAAGCAGGGTTTTATATGCCGGTTATGGGAGGAGACGGGTATGATTCCCCCACCCTTCTTGCTGGAGGTGCAGAGGGAATTGATATGGTGTACTATACAACCCATACCTGGTTTGATCCCTCACCCGGGAGTGATATGCAACAACGTTTCATGACCAGGTACCAAAAGGAGTATCAGAGCCCGGCTGTTCCCTTTGCCGGTCTAGGCTATGATACGGTAATGATTGTAGCAGAAGCTATTCGTAGTTCCGGACAATCCGCGACGTTCCCGGACGGGATGGATCAAATCTCCCTCTATTGCGGAGTTACCGGTAATCTCTCCTACTCCGGCAATACTCATATTCCGGAAAAAACAGTCACTCTTATGAAGATACAGAATGGTACCCCCGTCCATATCGGTGAATTTATGCCGATGAAAGTGCCATCCCCGTAACCGGGGTAAATCCCTCCATCCTGTTCGAACATCAAATGGGGCTATTAATCGGGATCACGATTACAAGGTGATCAAAAAAAAATACCGTTAATATAACACGATATTTGACTTTCTCTTTTTATTTGATAGCAATTAACATATTCAAAATGATAAATAAAAATATAGTATACCAACAATCTGATATGATTTGAGGGTGATGACTTACTATGATTGAGTCTTTAGAAGTTCCCGAAAATGTGATGCAGAGGATTATTGAACATAAAACACGGTCTGATGAATCCCCCATTGAAGTTATCACTAGGTTGCTTGATTATTATGATGAGGATGAAGAAATTGATGAAGAAACAAACCAGCGAATAATAAAGGGATTGGAAGATGTTGATGCAGGGAGATACAGACCCCTTCGAGATATTGCCAAAGAAATGGGGATTTGATTGCATTACCGTATAGAACTCTCTAAAGACGCCGAAGACGATTTAAACAGACTTCAAAAACCCGTTGCTCAAAGGATCAGGGATAAACTTCTTTTTCTTGAAACAGTTACTAATCCAAGAAAATATCTGGATAAAATTGAAGGGAAATACAACGGGCGGGTTTATCGTTACCGAATCGGGAATTATCGGGCGTATCTTACCTTCAAAGATGAAGTCATGGTAATAGTGGTTGTCCAGATTGGTCATCGGAAAAATATCTACAAGACCTGATCCATGATCCACTGATGATCCATCAATGATCCACACGTTTGGATCATCCTTTTCGCTGCTTGATCGTAAAATCCAGCGCACTATATACTTAGACACTACTACTACTACTACTTAGTATATGATCCAGATTTCAGGAGAGTATAGGGATTGTGAATGAAGATAGGTGTCATGCGGGTCAACTAATTGTGGTTATAATTGCCTTAAACACGAAAATAGGTGTAGATGCTGCGGACGGGATCCGAACCCGCGACCTCCAGATGTCTCAGACAGACGCCTCGACGCGATACAACCCTATGAGTCTGGCGCCCTAACCGACTAGGCCACCGCAGCGCAAAGTGCATTATAAGAATGATCTCTGCGTACTTAACGATATTGGTAAGGTTGTACCGATTGATCGGTTTTAACATCTTCTTCATCAACAGATGAGCAGGAGAGACTGGTTTATGAGATCCAGGGAACTCACATTATTTAAGGATGATAATGGCTGAATATGGTGAATGGAACAAAAAAGGAGCTACTCTCTCTGATGTTACTGCGAAAAAGGAATATGGTGTGGAACGGGATCTCATCATCAGGGGTATCAGGGAAGGAAAACTGGAATTTCGGGAAGGTGATATCTATGGCAATCCCTATCTGCGGATTTTACGCAGACAGCTTGAGGAGTACCTGGCTCTACAACCCGATTCCGGGCAGTATTTCACGAACAAGAAGATGGCAGAGATTCGGAGGATTAACAAGGATATCGCTGCTCTTGAGAAGAAGATCAGGAATTTAAAGAAAGAGAGGGCTGAACTTGAGGATCAACTCAATCGTCATGCCTGATTCTCTTCTATCGGTATGACAGCCGGCTCTTCACGCATGTGTCTTGTGTGGCCTGTCAGGATCCTGACGGAAGAGATCCATCCTCATCCCGGTATCATTCCCCTGCGAATTTCAAATTATCGGAACAGCGATCCTGCTCTGGTACAACGCATAGATAAAATCCCGGTCAGGTTTCATATTTTTGGATAACTGATAGGAAACTCACATGACAAAAAAACGAAAGAACCATTCCAGTCATCTCCTTTTATGGTCCGATGTCCAGAGAAAATACCACCTGTCTGACCGGCACGTGGAGATGGCAAAAGAGCTGGGGATGAACCCAAAAAAGATGGGGAGTCTTGCGAACCAGAAACAGGAACCCTGGAAGGCACCGCTCCCGGATTTTATCGAGGAGATGTATCAGAAACGGTTCAGGAAGAGAGATCCGGATTAATACCATATTCGGGAACCTATCTGATAACCTGACAGGCCTGGATGAAACATATCCGGTTTTAGCGGGGGGGGGGAGAAAGATAACCTGTCTCATCTCATAAGAGAGATTGCTCCTCAAAAAAACATCCTTTAGGCGTGAAAAACCTCTATTCTCTCTCCTCATGGGATACGTGATAAGGTGGGCTTGTTTTATCACTCATCTCTGGTATCTGCTTTCCCGAAAATTACAAGAAGGGTTCATATGAGATGAAACCCGATCCCCTTGCATATGAACAGACCGGATACCGAGATCGTTGTTCTCTACTGCACTGCTCCCCCGCAGGAAGCAGAATCGCTGGCACATATTCTTCTGGATGAGAGAATGGTTGCCTGTATCAACCTGATTGCGGTCGAGTCAGTCTACCGGTGGGATGAAGCAGTCTGCACGGAACCGGAGGTGCTTATGATCTTAAAAACCGCTAGGGACAGGGTGGATGCAGTAACAAGAAAGATTCAGGATATTCACCCCTACGACCTGCCGGAAGTGATAGTCCTGCCGGTTACCGGTGGATCACCGGAATATCTGGCATGGGTCTTTGACGAGACCCGGGTGCAGGGGAAATGAGATCTGGTTATAGACTCTTTCCCTGTGAGATGTAGGCCTGGACTCCTGCCGCGACCGCTGCAATCTTCTTCTCGCTGCGGAGCGGCGTTGAGAGCTGGTTCATCCGGGTCTCATCCTCCTGAATGTACCGTTTTAGTGTCTTTTGGATATGAGGCTCCTGGAGGAAGTGGGTATGGGTATTTCCTGTAATATAATCAGGATTATGCATAATCGCATGATGAAGCGGCAGTGTCGTCTTGATCCCAAGGATGACATATTCGTATATCGCCCGTTTCATCCGGGCAATGGCAAAATCCCGTGTCATTCCCCAGGCACAAAGTTTCGCAATCATAGAGTCGTAATACGGCGGGATAGAGTATCCCTGGTGAATCCCTGAATCAACCCTTATTCCCGGACCCCCGGGAGACCGGTACCGGGTAATCTTTCCGGGATCGGCAGAGAAGTTATTGATGGGATCCTCTGCGTTGATCCGGCATTCAATGGCATGACCCCTGATCGTAATGGTCTCCTGCGGGAACATCAGGGGTTCTCCTGCCGCTATCGCTATCTGTTCTTTCACGATATCGATACCGGTGATAAGTTCGGTCACAGTATGTTCGACCTGAAGCCGGGTATTCATCTCCATGAAGTAATACTCCCCGTTACTGTAGAGAAACTCAACGGTCCCGGCATTGACGTAACGAGAGACCTCTGCAACCCGAAGAGCAGATTCGGTCATCATCTCCCGCAGATCGTCTGTCATAATCGGACAGGGTGCCTCTTCGACGAGCTTCTGGTGCCTGCGCTGGATGGAACATTCACGTTCATATAAATGTTCCCGGTCATTGTGCTGGTCACAGAGAACCTGTACCTCGATATGTCGGGGTTTCTCGAGATATTTCTCAACAAAGACGGTGTTGTCACCAAATGCCGACTCTGCAATCCGCATGGATTTCTCGATTGCCTCTGTCAGTTCCTCCGGAGAATTGACGATATGCATCCCGATTCCCCCGCCCCCGGCACTTGCCTTGATGATAACCGGGTACCCGATGGTATCAGCAGTCCGGGCTGCCTGGTCTGCATCGGTGACCCCTCCGTCAGTCCCTGGCAGAACCGGTACACCTGCATCCTTCATTTTCTGCTTGCATGCAATCTTGGATCCCATCATGGCGATGGAAGAAGAAGAAGGGCCGATAAAGCAGATCCCTTCTTTCTCACACCGTGCTGCAAACTCTGCGTTTTCTGCGAGAAACCCGTACCCCGGATGGATAGCCTCGGCTCCTGCTGCATGTGCGACTTTGAGGATTTTATCCACATTCAGGTAGCTCTGCGATGGCGGGGAGGCACCAACAGAAAAAGCCTCATCAGCATAATGAACGTGAAGTGCGTTCTTATCCGCGTCAGAATAGATGGCAAGTGACTCAATACCTAATTCACGGCAGGCCCGCATGACCCGTATGGCAATCTCTCCCCGGTTTGCAACAAGAAGCTTATCAAAATAGGTCATTGCTCGATCACCAGAAGCACATCCCCGTTCTGGACCGTGTCACCGACCTCGATGAATATCTCGGTGACCTTGCCTGACCGCGGGCAGTGAATGGGATTTTCCATCTTCATTGCTTCAAGTACCACGAGGGTGTCCCCTTTCTCCACGATATCACCCCGTCCGACCGGTAACTGGAGAACCATTCCCTGCATGTTGCTCTTCACTCCCCCGGGAATCTCTCCTCTGGGGGGTTTACCGGTTCCGGGAACATCCTGAGCCGTGGCCTGGCCTTCCACTGACACGATACGAACCGAGAAGATCTCACCATCTACCTCAACCTCGAGCCGGCCGGGGATTACTCCTGCTGCAGGGACTGCGGTCAGTTGAACCTGAGGAATATCCTCACATATCCGTTCACCTTTCAGGAATGACGGGGCAACAGCCGGGTACAGGATATAGGTCAGGACATCCTCCTCCTTCCTGATAAAACCATATGATTCTGCCTCGGTCTTCATCTTTTCATACATGGGCTCCAGCAGGTCAGCAGGGCGGCAGGTGATTACCTCCTCGTCACCGATGATGAGTTTCCTGATTGCAGGAGATATCGGTCCCGGGGGTCTTCCGTATAATCCCCTGACATAATCCTTCACCTCCTTTGTCACGTTCTTGTACCGCTCCCCGTCTAAAAGGACGTTAAATACCGCCTGCGTTCCTACGATCTGGGATGTCGGGGTTACGAGGGGGGGATATCCGAGATCTTCCCTGACACGGGGAACCTCGAGAAATACCTCATCGAGTTTGTCAGATGCATCCTGCTCCTTTAACTGGGAGACCAGGTTTGTTATCATCCCTCCCGGCAGCTGGTAGAGCAGGACATCACTGTCCACACGTTCGGCAACAGGGGTAAAGAGTCCTTCATAGCGGTTTCTCAGTCTCTGGCAGTGGTTCTTGATATCACGCAAAACAACGAGATCGATACCGGTATCCCGGGGGGTACCGGTAAACGCAGCAACAACACTCTCGGTCGGCGGCTGACTGGTTCCGTTTGAGAATGGTGACATGGCGGTATCAAGGATATCAACACCGGCCTCGGCGGCAGCCTGGTAACTCATGAGTGCCACCCCGCTTGTCGAGTGGCAGTGCAGGTCCAGTATGGTATCAATGGTATCCTTTATCCCGGTTACCAGTTCCCGTGCCTCCTCTGGCAGGATAAGTCCTGCCATATCCTTGATGCAGATTGAGTCACAGTCATGGGCATAGAGTTCCTCGGCCATACTGACAAATCCTTTGATGCTATGGACCGGGCTCGTGGTATAGGCTATTGTTCCCTGGAGATGTGCTCCGAGATCCCTGACCCGTTTCATGGATCTCTCCATGTTCCTGATGTCATTGAGGGCATCAAATACCCGGAAGATATCAACGCCGTTTGCATGGGAGAGTTCAACGAATTTATCAACGACATCATCAGAGTAGTGACGGTACCCGACCAGATTCTGTCCCCGCAGCAGCATCTGTATCCTGGTGTTGTGGAGTTTACTCTTTACACTGCGTAACCGTTCCCATGGATCCTCGTTTAAAAATCTGATGCAGGTATCAAAGGTCGCACCACCCCATGCTTCGACTGACCAGAATCCTGCTTTGTCCATTGCCTGGGCAATCGGGGTCATATCTGATGTACGCATTCGCGTCGCAATAAGGGACTGGTGGGCATCCCGTAAGGTAGTGTCTGTTATTGAGAGTTTGGTGCTGCGAGAGCCGCTCATTATTCACCTCGGTATGATGATTGAGAGAATCAGTAGTTATACATATGGAAGGAGATCCTTAAAAAGGTCTTGAAGTGGGAAAATCAGGAAAAATGCGGCAGGAATAGCGAGAAGTGCAAGGACAATATCTTCCCGGGTTGTCAGAAATACCGGGACGTACGATCCTCCTCCTGCATACCCCCTTGTCTGGAGAAGATCTCCCTGCTGCATGGCCCGGTGAAGCAGAGTAAAGAGTTCCAGAGAGATGACCGCAGGAACCGTAGCGAGGGAAAATTTCTGGTTTTTCAGATGCATCGCAGCCCGGATCTGGAGAAGATCTGCTTTAATCAGCCTGATGGTTCCCAGAGTCATCTCTGCTATGAGGCCTATCTCAAATCCGATACGGTTTTTAGCCAGCCAGACCGAGACGTCGAGGAGATCGTTATCCTTCTGGTCATGGTACAGAAATGATGCAATGAGAAGCACCGCGGTAATCCTTGTGAAATACGATATCGCGTCTCCTCCTGTCCACCATACGAGGAGAGCGATACACCCGGTAAAAAGGAGTATCCACCTCATCCCGGCAAGTGTTCTCGTTTCCGGGTTTCGGACCGCTGCCAGAGCCCACCAGCAGAAGATATACAGGGCAGCCCCGACTGAGAGCATGGCACAAAGAGAGAGGTAAATGATGATCCCGGTTCTTATTCGCGGATCCTGCATGCTGCCTCAAGGAGTGAACGATGATCAATATTTTCCGGTCTGATTCCGCGGTTCAGGATGGATGCAACCGACCGGGGTACCATCTTCCAGGTATCAAAGGCTCCCGGAAGGCTACCGTGAGAGACGAGTTTTCCGTCTTCTATCTCGTAGATCTGATCGAGAGGGGGGAGTGAGGAGAGGTCATGTGTCAGGATGATACAGATGCCGGATTGTGTTTGTGCAATCATCTCTGAGAGCATCCCTTTTGCTGCACAGTCCAGTCCTGCGTACGGCTCATCGAGGACAATGAGGTCGTAGTGCTTTGATAAGATACTAAAAAGGATCAGTCTTTTTAATTCTCCCCGTGAGAGCGAGAGGATCTCACGGTCTGTAAACCCTGATAACCCTGCCCGGGTGAGTACGACCCCGGTATCTGCACCGTACGATGCAATCTCTGCATTTACCTGTGAACAGGTGACATGACGCTCTGCGTTCTGCATGACAAGCATCTTCGTCGCAATATCCTCGTACGTGATGGATCCACAGACCGGGGCGATACAACCGGTAAGTGCCTCTGCAAGGGTTGTCTTGCCTGCACCGGTCCTTCCGGTAATCAGGTGAATACCCTTTGGAAAGGTGACATTACCGGTGCATAAAAACTCCCCTTTCCTGATGGAGACATTGTTACACAGAAGAAGCATCCTGTATCCTCCATGTAACCGGGTAATAGCAGGTCTCTTTGAGTGAGGCAAAAACCTCCTCCGGAGTCCCGGTGTGCATAACCCTGCCATCCTGCAGGTAGATAACTTCATCAGCAGTGGTTGCGATCTCCATCTGGTGGGTAGCGATGATGCAGAACTCCGGGGGATTTTCTTCTATGCGGGAGAGAACTGTCTGCCAGAGCGTCCAGTCCAGGTGGGCATCAGGTTCATCGAGGATGAGCATCTCCGGTTCCCTGATAATTGCTGCTGCCAGTGCAACGATAATCTTCTCTCCTCCTGATAGTTCTTCCATCTTTTTTGAGAGCAACCGGGTGATATCCCATCTTGTACATATCGAGAGAACTTTTCTTTCTATCAGATCAGGGGAAGAGAAGGAGAACCGCAGCGGTGAACTTATCTCATCATATACACGCGAGAAGAGGATGTTGCGATCCGGGTTCTCATCAATAAAGCCTACCGAACGTACGGAATACGATACATTATCCCTCAGAATTGTCCCCTTTGCCGGACTGCAGAGTCCTGCAAGCATACGCAAAAGTGTCGTCTTTCCCGAGCCGTTCGGCCCGATAATGAGAGTCCTGCCTTGTGGTATGGAAAGGGTATCAATAATGAGATGCGGATGTACGACCCCAAAGAAGGTAATCATGCAGGTCTGTCCGGCAGGGATACTCCTGCAGCCTCGATCTTTTTTGCAATCATGAAGCATAGGAAGGCCTTTATGAGGTCTCCGGGGAGAAAAGGGAGGAAACCAACGAATGCAGCAGCCCAGATATCCATCCCGGCAGAGATGATGAGCCAGAACACGCCACAGAGAAGGATAGTCAGGGTAGCAATGGTAAGTCCTGCAACCCGGATGATTGTTTTCTTCTGTTCGTAACATAACCCGGTAATACAGGCAGCAGGGATGAATCCGACCAGGTATCCGCCGGTGGGTCCAAGCAACAGGCCTATGCCTCCGAGCCCGTTATGAAAGACCGGCAGACCAAGGATTCCAAGCATGATATACAGGATAACCGGATAGATGGCATATCGTCTCATTACGGCTCCTGCAAGCAATACGGCGAGGGTCTGGAGGGTTATCGGTACCGGAAAGAACGGGATTGAAATATACGAAAAAACAGCGATAAGTGCGATAAAAAGGGCGGTATATGGAATAAGGTGGGTATGTCTGATCATCCTGGTATCAATCTCTGTCTCTGTTGTTTCCTGACTTGTTCTATCGGTATATCTTCTCTGTTTTTCAGGCGCTGATGTGTGGCTGCCAATGCATGAGCATCATGAGGCAGGAACCGTTATCACAGGGAAGAGGAGCCGGCACGTGAACCCGGGCTCCTCCTCACTTCCTCTCTTATTTTTTTGAAAAACGATACTTAGGAGTGGGAAAGGGGAAGATTCGTATCAGTTTACATGCACAAGATCGCCGGCGATGATCTTCTCGACATTACCGTTGTCTTTTCGTATGATAAGTCCCCCGTTTCTGTCAAGATCGATGGCAACTCCTTCATACTTCTTGCGAAGAGTATCGACTCTCACCCTCCTTCCTATCGTGCTCGAGAGGCTCTTCCATTCCCGTAATACTGCATCATACTCCCCGTTCTCCATGAGGTCATACCTCGTCTCAAACTCTTTTAAAATCGCTGCCAGGATGGCAGCCCGGTCAACATCATGGTCAACCTCTTCTGAAAGGGTAGTGATATTATCCTTGATATCTTCGTGGAATCCCTCTAAAGATACGTTTGCGTCGATACCGATTCCAAGAAGACAATAATTTACCTTCTCATCCTCGGCACCCAGTTCAAGGAGAAGACCTGCGACTTTTTTATCACCGATCATGATATCATTCGGCCACTTGATGACAGCACCGATATCCAGCATCTTCCGCAGTACCTTTGCGACGGCGACAGATCCTGCTATCGTGAGCATAAAGAGATGATCCAGGGGAATCGCAGGGGTAAGAATGATAGTAATCCAGATTCCACCCATTGGTGATACCCAGACACGACCCATCCTGCCGACCCCGCCGGTCTGTTCCTCTGCGATAATGACCATGCCATGAAGATCACTGACTCCCCCCTGTTCCGCTATTGTCTTGCCAAGCCAGATTGTCGATGGGATCTGGTGGAAATATCGCATCTTCCTGCCGATTACTCTTGTTTTTAGGTGATGATAGATGGCATCAGGCGGGAGCGTCATATCTTCATCACAGAGCTTATACCCGGCCTCATCAGATGACGAGATATGGTACCCGATTGCTCTCAGTTCATTGATATATTTCCAGACCGTTGATCCTGATATTGACAACCTCTTTGTAATCTCATCGCATTGGACCGGTTTTTTTGCCTCTTTTAAGACCTGTAAGAGTTTAAAGGCATCTTTGTACATACTTACCTCTTTGCACGGGTCTGCTCGCCGGGAAGCGGACAGGGATCCATGCCGCATACCTGTTTGAGGATCATGGACTGGTGCTTCATCAGGGTTGCAAGATCAAAGATCCCGGTGATATCAACAAGACCAACCGCAAGGATTGCGTCCCCGTCTCTGTCCCTGACCGGTGAGACGATGACCGGAACCCCTTTGTATGCACCGCTTACCGGTGTAGTCTGTATCGTAGTATTGGACTGCAAAACCTCCTCAAGAACAGGTCCGGTGTAGGCGTTGTCAACAACCGTGTTATTCTCGATCCTGATACCCGGACAGTCACGGGAACGGGCAGTGACCGGAAGGTTTCCGATGATCTCATGAAATGCCATTGCGATGGGAATGAGATCCTCAGATTGAGAACTGGCAGAGATGGTATAATGATCCATATCAATATCTCGTACTAATCCTTGGTATCAGGTCACAATAATAGTTCTGCAGAAGTCCGGGTTCCGAGATCATGGATAAAGACCGGTGACGGGTATTCATGGATGGTGGTGATGAAGATATACCCGAGTCCATACTCAAACCGTGTCATGACAGAGCCCTTCCGGTTTCGGATGAGATCGTGCCCGCCTGTTGATTCCAGGTACCCGTCGATCGCAATCGTTTCCTCTTTTTTCTGCCTCTGTCCGATTATACAACATGTCTCTTCTGATGCTACGAAGACCTGCGTTTCACAGAAACCATAGTGATAGGTCACCGGGAACGGGAGCCAGTCATAGGCATCGGTCTTCTCGGTTCCCCCTCCAAAGGCAAGAAGAACACCCCCCCGGGAGATAAAATCCGTTATTCTCCTGTTGCACGCGCGTAATGCAGGCAGAACCCTGCTGTACCGGGGGTCGGCAAATCCTGACGGGATGATGATGGTACCATATTTTCCCCGGAAAAATGGTGCTGCCAGAAGAGACGGCGTGATATGGACTGCAGGAAATCCACAATCCTCAATAAGCCGGGTGAGAAGGAGTGGTTTGTCCCAGATAACACAGAAGCAGTGTCTTGCCGGTTCCATGGAGGTGCGTTATCCCTTGATAACTGCGAGCGGTTCTAACCGTGCTACCAGGTGTGAGATACCGATTGCATCCACAACCGATACCACCTCGCTGCTCGATTTGTAGACTCCCGGTGCCTCTTCTGCAATGGCAGCATCATGGGGTGCCCTGACAAGGATTCCCTGCTTCGCCAGTTTTTCCCGTATCCCTTTTCCGTCTATCTTCTTTTTTGCCTGCGATCGGGACATGACACGTCCTGCTCCGTGACATGTGCTGCCAAAGGTCTTTTTCATCGCGGTATCGGTTCCTGCAAGAACAAAGGATGAAGTTCCCATGCTGCCGGGAATAATGACCGGCTGACCGGTCTTTGCATAATCATTCGGGAGATCCGGACTTTTTGGCCCGAATGCACGCGTTGCCCCTTTCCGGTGAACGCAGACCATCTTTTTTCTCTCGTCAACGATATGTTCCTCTTTTTTTGCAACGTTATGGGCTACATCGTATACGAGCCGCATCTCATCATACGGCGCCCCGGTGATCTTCTCGATGATGATTCGTGCCTCATGCATGATCATCTGCCGGTTTGCCCACGCATAATTTGCTGAAGCGGCCATGGCGCCGAAATATGCCATTCCCTCAGGGGAGGTGAGGGGAGCACAGGCGAGCTGGCGGTCGGGAAGGTGTATATGGTATTTTTTTGTTGCCTGTTCGAGTTCCCGTAAATGGTCTGTGCAGACCTGGTGCCCGAGACCCCGCGAACCACAGTGTATCATCAGGCAGACGGTTCCCTGCACCAGGCCGAATGCAGAAGCTGCAACAGGATCAAGAATCTCCTGTACAACCTGGAGCTCGAGAAAATGATTTCCTGCGCCAAGTGTCCCGCCCTGGGGAAGGCCACGCAGCCGTGCTTTATCAGAGACAAAAGCGATATCTGCATCCTTCATGCATCCCTGCTCTTCAGAGTGGATGATATCATCAGGCATCCCATACCCTGCACGCACAGCCCATCCGGCACCCTGCTGCATCATGGCAGTCAGATCTGCCTGCGAAAGGGTTTTTTTACTCCGTGCACCGACTCCAACCGGGACAGCGCCAAAGAGAGCGTTTACGAGTTCCTTTTTCTGTGTGAGATCAGCCGGGGTGAGGGGGGTTGTCATGAGCCGGACACCACAGTTAATGTCAAACCCGACCCCTCCCGGTGAGATAATTCCTTGTTCGATATCAAATGCGGCTACTCCCCCGATCGGGAACCCGTATCCCCAGTGGATATCCGGCATTGCAAGGGAATGTGTCTGTATCCCGGGTAATGTTGCCACCTGGGCGAGCTGCTGAACCGCTCCGGTCTCTACGGTGGATGCAAGGGCGGTTGAGAGAAAGAAACGACCGGGTACCCGCATACCCGGGATATATCCGACAGGGACTTCCCATTCGAGGGGACCGGTCTGTTGTACTCCGTCAATCATCGTGTTCACACATCAAACAATATATCCAGTGTATACCCGTCCTCATCCTTAACGATATGCAGACCTGATAACGATATTCCCTTGACCTCCATCCCTCCTGCATGACGGTCAGGAGAGAACGGCTCGCCATCGAGTGTCGCATTCAGGCAGGGGAGAGAGAGGGAGACTACGATAGATGAAAAGACGATGTTTTCTGAGTCTGAGAGGAAGAGGAGTTCAGAGAGAAAGTCAAAAAGCAGGGTATCAGGATCAGAATTTTTCAGGGAGACTGTTCTTTGTATCCCCGTACCGGTGCTTTTCCCGTACATGATATCCATAAGAGCAGTTCCCGCCTCTGAATAGATATCATCGAGCGTTTTTCCGGTGATATGCACAATGATATCAGCGGTATGATCACGGAAGGAATAACTCATTTCATCTATTATCCGGGGTTTAAAAGAGATTATAGTCCCTTACCAGTCATTGAACTGATTGATCTGAAACGGGATAAGATGAAGGCTGATATGATCGATGTAACGTGCCTGATACATCGATATGTAGATGGTATAATCTCCTGCCCGAATCGCGATATCGCTGGGCTTTGATGCTTTGTATGAGAGGGGAAGCAGAACCGGTCCCCCGCAGGAGGTGGATATCCGAAAATCTGTTTTCCGTTCATTGATGAAACTGATTACTTCGTTATCGACCTGGATTGTATGAGGGATGGTGGTCTCATGCCCGATCCGGTTCCGGGAATATTCAATCATCCCTACTGTGTAGGGTTACCGGTAAAAAAGATTTATTGGTTCGTATCCTCTTCTGTTATAACGAAACCGGACATTTAAGAGGCAAGCATATCTGATACTAAAGAGATGTACCGTTTTTTAATCTGGTAAAAACAACATCCTATCTCGATATCACGACAGACATGAAGAATCCCGATACGTGATGAGATAATTCCAATCATTCCCGCGATCATGTGATAGGTAACCTTGAACCGGTCTTTGAGGTAATCATAGATCTGCTGGATTGAGAGTTTTTCTCCACAGAGAAAAACCCTGATAACCGCACGGCGCAATCCCTGTGTATCCTTCTTCAGGTAAGACGAGAGGCGATCCTGCACCTTCTGTCGAATTTGATCTGAAGATGTCATAACAATGATTCGACGAAGGATGCATAAAGGGTTTTGGTATTTTCTGGTCTGCACAACCTTTAAAAAGAGACAAAATGCGGATGGAATTGCCGCCTGATACTCCTTTCACGGCACAACGGGGTGAACCTTCAATCACAGTCCGGGTTTTATGTTACCAGCGGTGTAACGTAGATCTGTATGGATTTTCCACAATATAGTATCCGGAAGTATTCACCGGTTCAACTTTTCGCAATCCCGATGATTATTCTTGTCATCGCATTGGGAATCGTGGGTTTTACCTGGATGGGGACCGGGTTGCCGGTACAACCCGGAATTGATTTCTCCGGTGGGATCGGGGTGACAATAGGAACCATGGATACTCCGGAACAGGTGCGTGAGTATTTTTCTGCATACCCGATTGAATCGGTGCAGGGAATTGATTCCGGTGACGGGTCCAGTTTTTTGTACCTGAAATTTGATACCCTTGAAGATGACGGCTATATGGCACTCGTGTCACATATATCTGACCGTTATCCTGATGCAAAGATCGATCTTATCGGGGAGTCATTCGGTCAGACCCTTCAGAACCAGTCGATGCTTGCCCTTCTCTTCTCATTTATCGGGATGGCTATCGTTATTTTCGTGATATTTCGGACCTTCGTCCCTTCTCTGGCGGTAGTGGTGTCTGCATTTGCCGATATTGTCATGACTGCAGGGGCCATGAACATTCTTGGAATTCCTCTCTCACTCGGGACTACCGCGGCACTGCTCATGCTTATCGGGTACTCGGTCGATAGTGATATCCTCCTTACCACCCGGGTTTTGAAGCGGAAAGGGGTCTTTGATGAGAAGATTACCGGAGCATTCCGAACCGGTTTAATCATGACAACAACCACCTTCGGAGCGATTGCCGCTATGGGTATTGTTGCCTATATTGGGCAGATAACCATAATCTGGGAGATATCTGTGGTTCTGCTCATCGGTCTTGCGTTTGATGTCATGAATACCTGGCTTACGAATGCCGGTATTCTGAAGTGGTACGAGACCCATAAAAAAGGGAGAAGTTCATCAGGCAGGCGGGGAGGTGCCTGAAATGGATAAAGAAACGTTTACCGGGCTTCTTAAGGACTGGCGCGTTGCTCTCCTGATAATCCTCGTGGTACTATCGCTCATTGCCATCTACCCTCACTTTGAAGATGGTCATCTGGTAACCCGGATCCAGTACGGACTGGATCTTGAGGGAGGATCCTGGACCCAGCTTGAGTTCTCTGCCCAGACCGTGACATTTGTATCTGATAAACCGGTTGATGAGTTTGTCACGGCTCTGCGCGACCGGCTGGATGCCGAGGTGTATCTTGTTGCCGATGGGATGATTGAGATACGAAAGGCTGTGCCTGAAGAGGAACTGCGGACCATCTTTGCAGAAGAGGGCGCGACGCTTTCGGATTATTATCCCGGTATCATGAAGGATACTGCAGAGCAGGCAAAGATTACCCTCGAGGAGAAGATTAACAGTCTCGGTACGAAGGACGCAAAAGTCTACACCATCACCGGATTAAACGGAATCTGCCGGTATATGAGGATAGAACTTGCCGGCGTTTCCCTTGGTGAGGCACTTGAGATCGTCGGCAAGCCGGGTAAATTTGAGATCCGTGTCCATACGGTCGGGAATGAGACGGAACACGTCTTATTCGGAGATATGGTCTCATCGGTGCAGAATCCCCAGATGGAACACGGCGGTATGTGGGGTGTTCCGTTTGCACTTTCTGAAGCAGGAGCGGTACAGTTCCAGCAGGCTGCTATCAGTTATGGTGCTACCAAAGATCCTGATAACCATTACCTGGATATGATCCTTGACGGAACAATTGTCTATAGCGCACCGCTCTCTCCGTCGCTTGCCGGTGACCTCCAGGCAAACCCGACCCGTTCCATGCGGGCATCTACCGGAATGGGTGAAGAGGGTCGCGAGGAAGCGCGGATGCTTGAGATCCATCTGCGTGCCGGTGCACTACCGGTGGATGTGTCTATAGCCGGTGCCGGAAGTGTCTCATCGACACTCGGGGATCATTTCAAGTTCTTCTGCGTCCTCGCAGCTATTTTTGCCCTGCTGGCAGTTGCAGTCCTTATCTTTGTCAGGTACCGGGAACCGGCAATCGTGCTCCCGATGATAAGCATCAACTTCTCTGAAATAATTATTCTGCTCGGGATTGCTACGTTTATCCAGCAGCTGGATCTGGCGAGTATTGCCGGGCTTATTGCGGTTCTCGGGACCGGTATTGATCAACTGGTCATCATTACCGATGAGATCCTGCATGAAGGAAAGGTTCCGTCGCCAAACCTCTATCTCAAGAGGCTTACCCGTGCGCTTGGTATCATCATGGCTTCTGCGGCAACCGTTGTTATTGCGATGCTTCCCCTTGCCGTCATGGATCTCTCATCGCTTCGCGGGTTTGCAATTATCACCATCCTTGGTGTCATAATCGGGGTTGTTGTCACGAGACCTGCATATGGGCGGATTATCATGGCAATCCTCTCCAAATAAACCGATAACAATCTTTATCTATTTTTTTCTCCTATTTCTGCATGGTGACAGCCATGGGAAAACCGGTAGTTATCGATTTTTATGCTGAATGGTGCGGGCCGTGTAAACGCCAGGGACCAATTCTTGAAGAGTTAAAGACACGTATGGGAGATAGCATCGAGATTAAAACGCTTGATGTTGATGAGAACCTAAAGGAGGCACAGCATTACCGTCTTACGGTAGTGCCTACGATTATCATTGAGATGGACGGGAAGGTCGTGCAGAAGTATGAAGGTGTGACTGACGCAGAAACTCTGGAGAAGGTTTTACGGCCGCTGATCAGATGACATTTACGATAGGGATTATCGGGGGAACCGGTGAGATAGGGGAGGGTATCGCAATGCGTCTCTCACCCTTATATGACGTCGTGGTAGGATCCCGTGATACCGACAAGGCAGAAACATCATGTGAATGCTGTATCAGTTCACAAAAAGAACAGGGAGTCGTCTGCACCCTTCGGGGAGGGTCTAACCAGGATGCCCTTCTTGCATCAGATATTGTTATCCTTGCGATTCCCTTTAAGCATCTTGTCACGACGGTTGAATCTCTGCATGGGTTTGAGGATAAGATCGTGATCAGTCCGATTAACCCGATGGAGCGTGCAGGTCACTTTATCTATACTCCTCCGGAAGAAGGTTCGGCAGCAATGAAGCTGGCTGCGATGCTGCCGGATTCTGCACGGGTCTGCACAGCCTTTAATAATATATCAGGCAACCGCTGGCGTGCTCTGGATACAGAACTGGATTACTCGGTCCCGGTATGCGGGGATGATGCAGAGGCCAAGGGGATCGTGATGGATCTTATCAACCGTATCTCCCTTCTGAAGTCCTATGATGCAGGACCTCTCTCATCATCGCATATTGTAGAGTCGATTACCCCGCTTCTCTTAAATATAGCCCGTTTTAACGGGATGAAGGATGTCGGAATTATTTTCAGATAAAGAGACCGGTCTGTTGCTTGATGCCGCAGGCCGTCCCCTTCCCGGACAGGAGAGCAGAATAGACGGGGTTGCAGCGGTTTCCCGTATCGGGAAAAGGCTCTTTTCCGAACACCTGGTCGGGGGTAATTTCGGTAATATCAGCTACCGGGATTCTCAGAGAGAGGGTTTTTATATCACTTCTTCCGGTTCGTATCTCGATGAACCGGAAGATCTGGTTTTTGTTTCGCTTGATGGTGAGGTGCCGAGGAATGCCTCGAGTGAGTGGCGTGTTCACCGGGAGATATATGCCCGTACCCGTCACATGGCTGTTGTGCATGCCCATCCACCCTGCTGTGTTGCCTGCTCTCTTTTCTATGACGAGATCATTCCGCTTGATAGTGAAGGTGAGGCGTTATGTCAGGTAATTCCGGTTGTTGTGGGAAAACCCGGATCGTCTGAACTTGCCGAGCGGGTGACAGACTGTCTGCTGCTTTCCAGTCTCTGTATTGTCAGGGGTCATGGGACGTTTGCCGTGGGAAAGAACCTTGATGAAGCATCCATTTATACCTCTCTTGCCGAATACTCATGCCATGTTACCTGGATCGCTCAAAACCTCAGGAATGAATACGTGATGCCATGATGAGATTATATGAAAAGATTACCCGACTCCATCCGGCACTGAGGGTTGAGGTCGAGGATTATGTTGACTACCTGTTATTCAAACAGACAAAAATGTCTCCTTCTTCCGGGAAAGAGCCAGGAAGTGAGGGTTTTGTATTGTCAGGGCTCCCGATGCAGGATGCGGATTCCGACCCCCTGCAGGCATTTCCCGGAGTTGTGCAGACCGATGATTCCACCCCGGAGGAACCCGGATCTACCGGCGAATCCGGGATTATCTGGGCCAGTGAACAGCCGATAGATAAAGACGGATCCGTGCCTGCTATCGATTTTGCTGATATTAACACCCGTTTCTCACAGATGCAGGAAGAAAAGAGAATTGATTCAAAGATACGGGAGAAGAGAGAAAATGACTCATTTGACTGGCTTTAAAGACGGTTCTCTCATTCTTTTTTCACGAAAAATTATACTACCCGCGAGGTGGTCGAGAGCTCGATGCCGTCGGCCCGTATCAGGAATGGCAACGCCCTTTTCGGAAGCGGGAATCCGGTTATCTTCTTTATCTCAAGAATTCGTACTACTTCTGATCCATGCATCTGCTCATGGAGTTGTATAACGATATCCGAACGCCGCATCAGGATTATCTCGGTTGATGTATCGTGCATCCCGCTATACAGGATGAAGAATGCATGATCTCCTGACTGCCGGGCGTTCTCACGGGTAAAATCGATCCCTTCAAGAACCGGCTCGATTCCATACTGCAGGATAATCGTTGAGAGGGAGTCGATGATGATACCCGACTCTTCCCCGGGGAGAAAGATCTGATCCGGGGTTAAGAATCGTGCATCAACCATTCCTTCCTCAAGGTATCCGTCGATCATCAACAACTCCCTCTTTCCCTTTCCTGCACGCCAGAACTGGTTTGCAAAGTATTCTATCCCTGAGCAGGCTGAACCGATAAGGAGAATGACTGTTCCTGCAGGGTATCCACCATCAAGGGCAAGATCAAGACCACTAATTCCGGTCGTGTTCGGTCTCCTCTTTGGGATGGTCTCGCCCAATATGTCATCATGCTCTGTCATAGGTATTCATATTCCTCTCGTACCTGTATGGGAACGATATAGCAATAGTGTTATATGATGTATGTTGTAATTAGTATTTACAGCAGAAAGCATCTGATACCGGTCATGTTATGGAATGCAGACTCATCGGGGGGTTATGTCTGCACTGGTATCCCGAACGGTTTTCGGAGATATCCCGTCAGATGAATCCTCTTCCCGGGAATAAGAAATGAAGATACAACTTCGTGGGAAAAAACCAGCTACCGAGACTGATGTCGTTGATCTCTTAAAGGTAGATGATAGTGATATTTCCCTTCACCAGATGGAGATCCCGGATCTTGACGGGAAGAGAGGGGGGGATACCGGTTCTGTTTCTTCCCGTGTTTCCGGTACCTTCTCACCGCAGGGGAAAGGAGAAAAAACAGGGATTGCAGCGGGAAAGAAAAATATCCTTCCCCACCGGACTCCCGGTTCAGGGAAGAAACCATCAGGTGAGCCTGTCGATGCCGCACTCGCAGATCCTGATAACCCGGAAAAAAAAGGTGGATTTCTCGCAAAATTAAAACAGATTGCCCCGGTCTTTAAGAAGCGTGAGAAGTACGATGTGAACGTGCACGGGCAGCTTGTTGATCTCTCGTATTCCCCTCCCACGGGTGTCGAGGAGATCGAGATGTACCCGGTCCAGGAGCCGTATGCCTATATCAGGATTACCTACAATTATGACCTCCATGAGTATCTGTACCAGGTCCTTGAACCAACCCTGACCGCAACTGATCATGAACTGCTAAAGGAGTTAAAGAAAGGGATATTTGAGCGTGTGGATGTCAATGTACATGATATCACAAGCGAGAAGGCGCTGCTGACCCTTGAACAGATGATGAACGAGATCCTCTCTGATTACGGGATAAAGTTGTCTCCCCGCAAGTATGAAAAGATATTTTACCAGCTGAACAAGGATTTCCTCGGTGACGGTCTCATTGATGCGGTCATGCATGACAAGTACATCGAGGATATCTCCTGTGACGGGGTCGGGAAGGCTATTTTCGTGTTTCACTCCCGGTACGAGTCAGTCAAGACCAGCCTTATCTACAATGATCCCCACGATCTTGATTCTTTTGTGACAAAACTCGCCCAGAGGGCAGGGAAACACATATCAGTCGCTGAACCGCTTCTCGATGCCACGATGAAGGACGGGTCGCGTATCCAGATGTCTCTCGGGAGCGAGGTGACTGCACACGGGTCAACCTTTACTATCCGGAAGTTCCGTGATGAGCCGATTACTCCGACCGATCTCATTGAATGGGGAACCTTCTCTCCGCTTTCAATTGCATTTCTCTGGCTTGCCGTTGAGAGCGGGAAGTCCTGTATCTTTGCCGGCGGGACCGCTTCAGGAAAGACGACGTCACTAAACGCTATCTCGCTCTTTATCCCGCCGCTTGCAAAGATCGTCTCTATCGAGGATACCCGTGAGCTGAAGCTGCCGCACCCGAACTGGATCCCGAGTGTGACCCGCGAGACGTTTGATGTCGGGGGGCGGGGGCAGATCGATATGTACGAACTGTTAAAGGCGGCCCTTCGTCAGCGGCCCGAGTACCTGATCGTCGGTGAGGTTCGTGGCCGCGAAGCCCAGACCCTCTTTCAGGCGATGAGCACCGGTCACGTCACGTACTCAACCATGCACGCAGACTCGGTCGCCAGTGTGGTTCACCGTATTGAGAATCCTCCCCTGTCAGTTCCGCGAAACATGTTATCAGCTCTCGATCTCGTGAGTGTGCAGGTCCAGGCACAGATAGGAGGTCAGCGGATACGAAGAAACAAGCAGATAATCGAGATTCTCGATATTGATCCGAGAACCAATGAACTTATCACGAACGAGGTCTTTAAATGGCGGCAGGTCAGTGACGAGATCATGTACTCAGGAAAGTCCTTTATTTTAGAAGAGATCATGGAGGCGAAGGGATGGGACGAAGAGCGGATAACACGGGATCTGCTTCAGAGGCAGGAAGTGCTTGAGTGGATGCGGGTCAATAAAATGCGTGATTTTGCAGAGGTGAGCAATATCATTGTCTCCTACTTCAGGGATCCTGAGAGCGTAATGGATAAGGTCCGGTCTGGTCAGCATGAACAGTTATGAGCGGTTCTGTTACTCGCTCCTCGGGAGGAGTGTCAAGAACAAGCGGGAGAAGTACTTTACCTTAATTGAGAGTCTGAAATCCGCAAGGATGAAGACTCCCTTCGAGGCGTATCTCTCAACAATCATCATCAGTTCAGCTATCGCAGGTATTCTCGGTGCTTTGATCGCCGGACTCATCACCTATCTTATCAACATCCCGCAGTATGTGACGTACCGGGGTGACTTAGGCGGTGTCGGGTCTGCGTTAAATGCCCTTGCGGAATACAAACTGATATTCGGGACGGCTATCGCCTTTCTCCTTGCATTTATTGTTTTTTTCGGAATTACCTACGCCGGATTCCTCTTCTATCCATCAATGGTGGCAGGGTCGCGAAAGCGCAATATCGATGCATCACTTCCCTATGCCATCAACTACCTTGCCGCCATGTCAACGGCCGGGATCACCCCGGCAGAGGTGATACGCCAGCTCGGGAAATCCTCGATTTACGGGGAGGCTTCAATTGAAGCACGGTACATCACGTTAGAGGTCGATATCTTTGGCAGGGATCTGCTTGAAGCGCTCAAATCAGTCTCCCTGACCACCCCGAGTTCACGGATGCGCGATTTCCTGCAGGGTGCTATTGCGAGTATTGCGAGTGGTAGTGACATCTCGAACTACTTTAAGCTGAAGTCTGAACAGTACAGCTATGAGAACCGGCAGACGCAGAAACAGTTTTTAGAGACCCTGGCCCTTATCGCAGAGAGTTATGTTACTGCGGTAGTGGCAGGGAGTCTCTTTTTAATTCTTTTGCAGTCGGTTATGTCTATCCTCAATGGTGAGGCGACTCCTATCTTTCTGTACGTAATCATCTACCTGATTATCCCGTTTGCGAGTGTTATGTTCATTATTCTCATCGATGCCATGACCCCGGAGGTGTGAGATGGATCTCTCGATAAAAAAGAAGAAAAAGGAGACCATATCGGGCTATGATCTGGTGACAACTCCTGAAGATCGTGAAGATGAGGTCATCATGGAGCGGATCCTGCGGCGGCGGAAGTACTCAACCGGGATGTACCGGCTTATCCTTCATCCGGTTGAGTTCCTGACGGAAAAGCCGGTAAACATTATGCTTTTATCAGGCCCTATCGCGATTATCGTCTTTGTCTATGGTTTTCTCGTTGCGGTTCTCTCAGGAGGTATCGGTTCCCTTTTGACGTCGATGTTTATTGATGATGTCATCCTCACCTCGCTCTTTATTGCGGTCGTCCCGCTTGCCATCCTGGATCTTCGTGAGAATATGCGGGTAAACAGCATTGAGTACGCCCTCCCGAACTTTTTCCGTGATATTGCCGGGATGCGTGAGAGCGGGATGACGCTCCCCGGGGCAATTCACCTGATATCAGGAAGTGAGTACGGAGCACTTACCCCCTATGTCCGGAAGCTTGATTACCAGATGTCATGGAATTTTCAGTTTATCGACGCTATCAAGGCGATGGGAAGCGATCTGCATAACCCGCTCATGGAACGGTCCGTTGATCTTATCGCCCGTGCGACTGAGGCCGGTGGGGATATCGTCGAGGTGCTTCAGGCTGCTGCACGTGATTCCTTAGAGTTTGTCTCGCTCAAGACCGACCGGAAGAATAACATGATCATCTATGTTATCATCATTCTTGTCGCATTCGCAGTCTTTTTATTTGTTATCTATGTTCTGGTGAGTGCTTTTTTAAAGACGATGGTGACCCTTGGTACCGATAGCGGGGGATCTGCCGGTGCAGCCGGTTTTAATCTCGGAGGGTTTGATCTCAACCTCTACATCAGGATCTTCTCCCATGCGGCAATGTTTCAGGGTTTCTTCTCTGGTCTTGCCGCAGGGGTGATGGGTGAAGGGAGGATAACAGCCGGCTTTAAGTATTCAATTATCATGCTTCTCATGGCATGGGTGGTATTCCGGTTCATGGTCTAATATCCATCTGCACCGAAAAATCCAGAGGCTCACGTACAAAATATCAGCAATTTTTCTGATTTTAGTGATGAGCGCAAGTCTCAACCATTTTCCCCATATCAGCACTTTAGAATCGATATTCGAATCCTCACTTATTTTTGAATCAATTTTGATTCGTGGGGGATTAGTTCATCCCATTCTGATTATCCATATCAGCATTTTTTCTTTAAGATTGAATATCCAACGTGTTAAATTCGGTTTAATTGCTTTATTTTTGTTTTAACCAGCATACATTCTGATCCAATATCGTTAGATTGTTAGTTACTTTCTTGATTCCTCTTTAAGTTATATCTATTTTAAATATTTCTCGTAACCCCTCCATCATATCTCCTCCAGCAGCCTGCTTATCTCATCAGGTCCAGGTATCTGCCCTCCCATTTCCCGGGCAACAAGGCATTTCAGCCGGCGGTGATGGAGCAGGAGGTAGATAAAAAAAATCCTGTTCCTTTGATTCATGATGCTTTCCTATGATAACGAGGTGTTTGGTCAGACTAATTTCTCCAGTCAGTGGCTGGAGTTTTCTACCCGTTAGAAGGAGAAGAGAGGATAAGCCCTTAGTGAACCCTTTGTGAGCCCTTTGAGCCCTTAAAAAATATCTACAATAATCGTATGAATCAGCATTTGATAGATGAATATCATTCATACAGATCAGCCACCTGGTAGTATGTTCCCTTACCTGTGGTCCCTTTCTTTACGATAACACCAGACTTGACCAGAACATTGAGGTCACGGGAAGCAGTACTCTTGGTAACTCCGGTGACAGCTTGATAATCTGCATTTGTGCCTCTCTTTTCCCTTTTAAGATAAGTAAAAAATTGAATCTGGCGTTTGGAAAGTCCAAGCTGAATAAGTTCTTCCTGGAAATTTCTTTCACGTATCAGCGTCACCACAAACTGCCCGCCATCCTGTCTGAAAACGGGTTTGGGGATTTTACTTTCACGACACAAACGAATCATATCAAGAGTTCCGGTTCCGGCCTTCTCAATATATCTGGTCAGGAAAAGCGATTCACAGAGGAGTGGATTTGCAGGGATCGAGGCATGAGGTTCAGCAGGATTTTGGATTGTCATATCCGAAGGAAGAGACCCCGGATTCCAGATCTCAACCCGGTCAGAAAAGATCATAACCTGCACACTGGCATTGGATACATAATTCCGATGGGCCACAGCATTTACAATCGCTTCCCGAATCACCTTGAGAGGAATCTCATACTCAACCTCTCCGGCAACCTGATTTTCACTGGGAATAACTCTCCTATCTACCTTTGCAAGGACAAAATCAACCGCTTGATCAATCAGGTCAAACAGTGTTCCCTTAAAAATCTGATATGAGGGAATTGGTTTTTCTACAACCTTTCCATGAAAATGCAGACACTTTACCTCGGAAGGCAATATGAATCGCTGGGGATTTTTACCAAAGAGCAAGAGTGCTCCAGCAGATGGCTGTCTACCATCCATAAGATTAAGATGAGTAAGTGTATCAACTGGGGGATTATTTTCTGGAAGAGCAAATCCACGTTCATTCCGGGCAACTTTGAGAAACCATTCAATCTTTTCAACAGAAATATCATCCAGAGAAGCATCCGGATAAGCAGAGGCATCAAACGGCTTCGTTCTTATATACTTCTGATCGGTTAGAAACGTTATCAGACTGGAATATACCTGGCTAATCAACTCTGGTATACTGAAAAACCGGCGTCTCACCAGGTCACGTTCAGACAGGTGAATAAGATCCTGCATCCTTGGATCACGGGTCGTATCATCATCCCCCTTCACAAACACAGTTCGGTATTTTCCAAGTTCTGAAGCCCTTCGGTATTCTTTCTCAGTCGGAGAATAACTGGAATCATCGGTTGAACCGTAACTATTTCCAAAAATCCCTATATAAATCACTGATGAATCAATCTCTTCAAGAAAGAGTTCTTCAGAACTGGAATTACATGCAGGAGAGTCTTCAAACAAAAACACAGAAAAGAATTTTCCAAGCAGAGGATCATCATCAATAAAGGACCGAACCGCATGTCTTTCTTCGGCTAATTCCTTCTGTACTCCACTGATAAACACTTTAAACGGTTCATTTCACACGTTCCCCCAAATCATTCTCATTTAACAAGAACCTATCCCCAGAATCTGGTCCAGTAACCCTTCAGTCTCCTTCTCTAGATCTATAATATCTGCCTTAATCTCCTCAAGGTTCCGGAGCGGCTGTGGTTTATAGAAATATCTGGTAAAGGAGATCTCATACCCTATCCGTGTTGCACTCTCAACAATCCATGCATCCTGAACATGGGGAAGGACCTCCCGTTGAATAAATGCCTCAATTCCACCTTCTTCAAGAAGGGGGATCTGTTCAGTATCCCGAAGTTCACTATCAGATTCATACTCCACAATGACCTCTTTCCCATCAAGACTGACAGAGAATAATCCCCATATCAGAACTCCTGTAACTCCCGAGTAATTCACGTGACATTTGTCGGTAATGCAAATAATTCCCTTTCCCATAACAGATCACTATTTCCGGTATATGATTTTCCTGGAACCGGCTTCGACCACATACACGATGAGTTTATTGTTTTGAATCGAGAGAATGGCCCGGTAACCACCAACATGAAGAGAATAAAACGGAGACGTATCAGATCCTTTCAATTTCTGCACCCGTGACCAGGGATTATTCTTCAGTTCATGAATGGCTCTGATTATCTTTTGAGCAATCTGCAATGGTATTTTTTTGAGGTTTCTTTTCGCTTTATTTGAGTAGATGATCTGAAACTCAGTCATATAATCCCGAATTCTGTCATGATCTCTTCTTCAGTATGAACCCTCCCCGCTTTGATATCATTGAGTGCTTCTTCAATTCCTGCTATCTCGTCTGATGTAAGGGGATCGGGATCAATGGCACATAACAAAAGTCGTTGTATCACTGAACTGTATGATTCCCGGGGATGTGTTTTTAAGTGAGATAATTGCTCCTTTACATCTGATCGAATGTATATCGTGGAGGCCTCTTGCATGATTTACCTATAGGTGATTATAGACATTGATAGTAACGGTATGGCACCGTATGATCCTTGGCAGAATACGTATATGTACGAGCCTTCTCACTCGTTCTATGTATGCCCCCAGAAGGTCCCCAGGAACAACTTGTGACGTATATCTCATCGGAGATCTCTCTATTGATCGAGAATGATTCTCTATTCTATCCCTGTTCTACCGGGGATACAAACTATTGACTCAACGATTAGCGTGTATTAGTCAATTGAGAGAAAAGGAGGGATTAAACGGTCCGGAAACACAAGCCGGCCTTTTCGGAGGTTACGTACAAGAAAGGATAATATGAGATAGTGAGCCTGTCTTTTCAACCGGGATCCTGCAGGACTAGAGAACCCCGATATCAAATGATTTTGTGGTATGGGTCTCGTCAAAGGTGAAGGGATCGGTCTTAATCATCTGTCCGGATGAGTGAATGACCGCTTCGTACTCGCCGAAATGAAGGGAGAACCGAACTTCTCCTGCCGGGGAGGTCATGTCGTTTGAGATTATCTTTCCTTCTTTCTTTATCGTGACCCGGGTTTTCGGGCTTGGGGATCCGTTCTGTTTTATCGTGATGGTAAGATTGCCGAGACCTTTTCGTGATGATGTTCCGATGTCAGGGATTATCGTTGCAGACCGGCGGTGGAGGTGGGTATGGTCAAAGATGCGGCACCCGGTTATCAGTCTTTTAGCAACGTCGTCCTTTATGGGATGGAATGTGAACGATCCTGATTTCTGTATGAAAAAGAGGGAGTTGTCACCGAAGAGAGAGCCGTTCTGGTCAATGTAGATGCTTCCTCCCGGTTCACCGGTCTGAAAGATAAGGTAGGAACGGTTCCCTTCAAGGGTGCGTGCAGCAGCGATACCTGATATCCCCTCCTTTTTTGCATACGGGAGCAGGTCTGAAAATGAGAATGAACCCGTTGCCGGGGTGTTCTCGATGAGGAAGTTGAGCGTGACGTTCTCGTCATCCTCCTGCCCGGTGACCGGGAGATCTCCTCCCTGCTCAACATACTCTTCCTCCTGCCTGCGAAGGTTCTCCTCGGCATCCTTTATTCCGGTGATGTCTTTTCCCACTGCAAGAATACCGGACAGTTCATTATCTGACTCAAAAGTCGCCTGCAGGGTCCAGCGCTGCCACTGGGGTGACCCGTCAGATGAGATCTTCTGTATCTCGACGGCTTCGGTTACATGATCCGGGGTGAGCGCTGCGATACAGCTGCCCAGGCGTTCCTGGTCTGCCGGGCGGAACTGTTCTGAGAAGTCAGTGCCTCTCAGTTCGTCGACCGGGATGCCTGCGGTTGCTGCGTACTCATCGTTTGCCGAAACGATGCTCATGTCAGGCGTGAGCCGCAGGATAAAGTCCTTCTTTACCGACTGGATGGTCTCGTAGATCTTCTGGCTTGATGCGATCTCTTCCTGGGTTTCAAACCGCCGCACCGCCTTTTTTATCCGTTCTTCAATGGCTGAGAAGGTCTGGTTCGGGTCGTCTCCTTTCTTGATGTAATAGTCAGCCCCGTTGTTGAGTGCCTCGATGACAACACTCTCCTCTCCCTTGCCGGTGAAGAGAATAAACGGGAGCTGACCGTACTTCTCCCGTACATGCTGGAGGAGTTCTATCCCGCTCATTCCCGGCATATGGTAATCTGCGATGATGGCAGAGACTGTGTGGTTTTGCAGAAACTCCAGTGCTTCTTCTCCTGATCGTGCAACAGAGACCGAAAGGCTGCCTGAATCCTCCAGGAATTCCTTTGCAACCGGAAGGAGCGCGACTTCGTCATCTACAAAGAGGACCTGTATTGTCATTGTATGATGATTAAAAGATTCGTTGCCACCTATTTCATAGTTTTGGTTTGAATGTAGTACAATATTCTGTTCTATGAATATTACTCAATAGACTTAAAGCAATAAAATGTCGTCTAAATGTTGAATCACACATCAAAATTACGAAAAATTTGAGAAAATGGTGCAGAAAAACTGGTTTTAAAAAATTAGGTGAATTTTTCATTTTTTGCTTTGCAGTCTGCCTTCTCACTTTGGCTATCCGCTAGCTTCCATTTGATGTTATTGTGGAAGCATTTTGACCAGAATTTAGTTGATTCCCCAGTGTCCAGCCTAATACCATTAGAATCTGTGGGATAGAATATTGTCGGTTGGTTGTGTTCCCCTCCAACATATCCAGCACCTGTATATTCATTCCAAAGATGATCGCCACCTTGATGAATCGGGATAGTTATGGTTACTCCGTCTGGATTTTCTTCTGATTGTCCTACTTTATTGACATAATAGAATTGGGCCAGGCAAGCTCCACAACCCCAACCATTGCATTTGTCATATTCAAGGCATTCTTCCCATAAATCATTACACCCGTCAAGACACTGCTGGTCACCATCACAGTAATTCTCACAGTCATGCTCATCAATCCCATAAATCAGGCTTCCCTCAACATAAACAGGTATCAGACCGGAGTAGTCAGTTGGTGTAGTTGATTCATCACCCGGAATACTGGGATTATAGGGATCAGGATCACTAACATCAGGAATTCCGTCGTTGTCATCATCGGGATCACTAACATCAGGATCCCCGTCTCCATCAAAGTCTCCACCACCAGATGAGCCTCCTGATGATGAACCACTTCCGGATCCGGAGTCAGAAATCTCATTATTGATGTGTTTTACATCAGAATCCATAACGATGATCCGCCTGTTCTCCTTCTTGACGGTTACAATAATCTTGTATGGTCTCTCATCCATATCCACTTTTAAGGTGTCACCGATACTCATCCGGGATGACGTGGTCCAATTAGTCCATTCTCCTGAACACCAGTCAATACTCCTGCTCGCTACCCCGGTGGGTTCTACCGGAATTAAATTCTGTTCTCCTGAAGAATTCATCTGCGCCATGATCTCAAGATCAGATCCGATGACCGGATCACCTCCGTCATGGTAGAGCAGAGTGACATATCTCCCGTCTTCGTCTTCAGTTTCATCACAATATGCACAGCTCATGGCAAGTGAGACCATCGGACGAGTATCCGGCGGAGGCTGGGAAAGTAAAGAGACCCCGATTACACCCATTCCCGTAAGCACTAATGCCACGAGTATGAGGGCTCCAACCAGTTCTGATACCGCTGATTCATGCTTCATTTTATCCCCCCCCCAATAGTGGGTAAGTACCTGTATACTTTCTTATAGTAGATAAAAGTTTGTATATATTTTATTCTCGTATAAACAAAACATTTTCTAAAAAAAATATTTTATATTCAATAAAATCCGGAAAAAAGAAGAATTAATTGGAATGAATTATTTTAGATAAAATGGTAAATTCAGGATCACGAACAGGTACATTTTACTTCCGGGCTGTGCAGGGTGTTGATTTTCCATTGGATAGTTCCTGAAAAGCATTCTGTGGTAAATTCCGTTAAACCTGGTGTAAATTCATCAGGCTGTCCTAAATCGTATTCACTTCCCGTAAACATATTCCATGGTTTTCCTCCCTTGTGGACAGGGATTATTACGGAACTGCTGAGATTATTGTAATATGAGCATTTAGCTCTGCATTCATTTGATGAAGGACATGATGGAGGGCCACAGATGATATCTTCACATTGAGGAATGTAAGATGGACATTCTGGACAATAGCCTATGCAATCTTCGACTTGATTAATCTTGGTAAATGAACTCATCAGGAGTGGTACCCTGCGTGATCCTTCCTGATAGTAGATCCTTATTGTGACTGGTTGTAACTCCACTCGTATACGAAGAGTATCTCCTGCTCTCAATTCCATTTCAGAACTCCAGACATCTCCTTGGGCTTCAGATTGGGGAAATAACGTTGCATCCTGCTGGCATGTCAGAGGGGCTGTTTTGTAGCGGTACAGTGGTGTCTTTTCAACCCTGACAATATCTCCATCACAATCTATCCCTTCGATCTCAATAACAAATTCATCCCCGCTGATTGCCTCCCCTCCGTCATGATAAATAAAAACTTCATAGCAGCAGCAATCAGTTTTATCACACTGGATGCAATATGCAGACAGAGCTATCTGTGGATAGGTATCTGGTGGAGGCTGGGATAGCATGAGCACCGATACCAGACCAAGTCCGGTTACAACAATCCCAATCAGGAGTATTGCCCCGACAAGTTCGGTTACTGCGCTGTCCTTTGTATGTCTCCCTTGGCTCATAGGAATGATTCTCAATAACGTACTATTAATATTTATGGAGAGAGTGTTTCATCCTTCATCCAGTCTACCAGCACAACATCAATACTTACAACAGGCGATTGGGTGCAGTGGAGTACATACCGGGATCATCCAGTCAACTAGTACCACACCAATACCATCAGGGGGTTCATATACCATTATTACCTTGAAGGGTGGTGTAATCCCCCATGTTTTCATATTTACATAGAGTCTCTCTCCTACAGAAAAAAGTTCTGGAGTATCCCCCGTAATTGAAGGCATTAATTTCTGGTCATTGATGATAAGAGAAAGATATTCGCTTTTTAAAGAATCTCCCCCTTCATGGCAAACGACAATGTAGGGTCCATTGCTATCCACTTCTTCGCATGGATAAAAGAGACTTTCAACACAGTTTATTGACGCAGCTTCGTGCGGACCGGCAATGCTGCTCTCACAACAGGTAGTCAGATGTACCGACACTCTCGGCTGGGTCTCAATCTGGGGAAGATAGATCGCGAGAAATATGGTTGTTCCTGTCGTAATGATACCAATGAGCAGTAATGCTCCCAATACCTCAGATAATCCTCCATCAGTGTAATACATCATCAGTGAACCTTTTATCGTTGCATCACTATTGACATTGAGGTATTGACATAATCAAGATAAAAGTCATCTTTGAAATAATCTTCCATATTGGTTATAGTTAGTGGTTCAGAAAAAGCATTGGCATTTTTCCCGATAATGAAATGAATCTTTGTGGATTCATTCACCGTTCTTGCCCAATTTTTCGTATTCTCATCTGATTTTGTGGCTAGATAATATATCCAGTCAAACGCTTTACTCCACATCTCTACCGTCTCTGGATCTGCTATATCTGGTTCATAGGTGATCCAGACATACTGTGCATTTAGTCCATCAGTAAGTTTTTCACCACTTATCTCGTTTTTCGTCAGTTTTTCAATTTTAGCAAAGGTCTGAACACTCCTTGTTCCACCTACTTCTTCTGCATCACTTATCTGAATATCTGTTATTTTTGCATAAAATTTACCTTCTGTATCAACTGTTAGTCCGATGGGAGGTGCCATAATGACCGTTTTTCCCTCATCCTGCCAGAGGAACAGAGCCCCCATCTCATACAGATAATTCTGTTCTATCCAATACCGGTTATCTGAAATAAATTCAAAGGATCCAATGTCATGAGGTTGAGGAGGAGGTGTTTTTTTGATTGTTGGGATTGGTTCTGGTTCCTGGTATGACGGCGTTCTCAGGTGGGAAAGATAGAATGATTCTGATTCGGATCCAAGAGTAAATACTACGTCATCAGTTATTTTTAAGTCATCAACAATGCCATATGCTCCATCGTAGAGATCAATGGTAGTATTACATTCGGGGTCAGAACATAGAGGATTGCCCGCTTCTTTAATGTTTTCTTTTATTATGAGATTTGTAATTGTCGGGAAAAAGGCATTGCTATTAAATGGAGTAAGGTTTTTTGAAACATTTATTATCAGGTCATATTGTGTTTCTGTCCATACGGGGTTTTGACCTAAGAGAAATTCGCTGGTATTTAAAAGGTAACGTGGTTTAACATTGATATCAGCGGTCCAATTATGGGCAGAAATTCTAAAAGTTGTTGGATTATCTAGATCATTGACTGTGTAATTAACAAGCAGGTGTTTGGGAGTGAGATTCAGATAAGCTCTTGTTCCAGTAAAAAGATCTTCAAATTTATAATTAGTATTAACCATTTGATTGTAATTCTCATAATACCCCCCAACCCGGATAGTTAGAGTATCTTTCCTCTGGTTCACCTGCAATGAACCACTTGAGGATACAAATGAAGAGAGGGGGAGGATGCTGAATGCTCCTTCTGCAGAACCCGGCTGGGTGGAGAGTTCAAAGGTGGATGCAATCGGGGAATTCACCTTCTCATTTGCAATAATTGTATCTATTGCGGTCTTGAATCCCATCATCTCGGTCTTGATATACGTCATATGGGCAATCTCGGCATCGCGGCCCTGAATGGGGACGACATAGATGAGGTACATAGAGAAGAGTATGCAGAGGATCGACACAATCATCAGAAATCCGATGACTTCTGATAGCCCGGACTCCGGTTTCCCCCCCATCATTGACAAATCTATATATAACTCAGGAGGGATATTTAATTCTGTTGGTGGAATCGGGAGAATCGTGGATTTCTCTCATTCCTCGAGAGAACTGTGACAAAACCCGAACCGGTATCAGGCAATCACCCCCCTCTTTCTCTTCTCCTGCGTACCTCTGTTCCAAAGTACATTTAAAATAATCCGAAAGCATATCGAGTATTACCTTTGGGAAGACCCGGGAGCAGGAGAGAAGAAGACAGAACTTCCGGCAGTTTCTGTTTATCAGAGTGCCGATGTTTTATCTGCATGCAAAATGGGTATTGAGCGAAAGAGGCGGGTGAATCCGGATTGACAGAAGAGCAGTGGTACACTACCCTTCCGTTTCTCGTGACAGACGGGGTCATGCTGGTGAGTGAAGAAGGAAGCGTTCTGTATGCAAACCGGCAGGCAGAAGAGATACTGGGGTGCCGTCCCGGGACGGTTACCGGAGAGCGGCTCGAAGCGTTCGGAGGGGGAATCCTGACCCGTCTCGTCTCTCCTTCCCGGTCACCGGAGAGAGAGCAGGAACCGATAAGAGAGGAGATATCATTTCCAGACAGAAACTCCCGGTGGCGGCATGTATCGGTTGCAACCGCTTCTGTCAGCCTGTCATCAGGAGAGAACGCGACTCTTTTCATTCTTTGTGATATCACGAAACAAAGACGGTGCGAGAGACGGCTGCAGACACTGACCCGGATACTTGCGCTTGTCGGCAGTACTGCACGGCATGATATCCTAAACAAGATAGAGACTATCAGGGGGTATGTCGGTCTTTTATTCCGGGTACCGGCAGATGAGAAGTCAATAGCCCGGCTGCAGACGATCGATACCGCAGCAGAGGAGATCCGGGATATCCTTTTTGCAACCCGGGATTTTGAGGGTATCGGCAGGGAAGATCCGGCCTGGTTTCTCTTTAAGGATACCTTCCGTGATGCTGTGAAAAAAACGATCCTTCCCGGACCGGTTACCATATCCTGCTCCTGTCCCGGGTTTTCTGTCTTTGCAGATCCCCTGATTGTCCGGGTTCTTGAGATCTTTCTTTTTGAGAGCAGCCGGGATGCGAGACCGGGCTCTATTGCGCTTTCCTGTGAGAGATATGAAGATGGCCTTTTGATACAGTACCATGACACGAGGATTGCACCGGCAGCAGAGCAGGATTTTTTTTCCCCTGAGAGCAGGAGTAAAAACCGCAGGTTGTTTGTTTTTTATATTGAGGAGATCTTTGCGGCAACCGGTATTACTATCAAAAGAGAAGAGACTGCCGACGAGAGCATCTGCATGGAGTTTCTGGTTCCCCGCCCGTGTTACCGGGAGCCGGAAGAAGAAGATAACAGTGAGGGTGTTTGATGGTCCGGGTTCTCTTTGTTGATGATGATCCCTCGATCCTTGAGATCGGATCCCTGTATCTCCGGGAGTTCGGTGACTGTGAGGTCGACGGTCTTCTCTCCTGTGACGAGGCCTTTGCAGCGGTTCTTGATGATCCTGATAAGTATGATGTGATTATCGCTGACCAGTCCATGCCAGGGATGCACGGCAGTAATCTGCTCCGGGCCCTCAGGCGTGCAAAAGTCACCACCCGGTTTATCCTGTACTCCGGCTATGACTGCGATCCGGCAGCTGCTGCAGATATCAGGGCAAACGGTGGTTATATCGTGAAAAAAGAAGGGGATCCGGTTGGCGAGTATAAGGAGATAACAGAGTGGATACACCGGGGGGAGGAAAAGTAATTTTTCATATGTGTGGGTTTTCCATGTAGTCCCTGGTCTCTTTTTCGGAATCAGATATTATTCAGACTATTCTCTGGTATTCACATAATTTCGCTAAAATAATCCTATATTACCACCAGACATATCTGATGTAATAGCAATAGATAGTATATGGACGTCTTTTTGAAGTATACTGCTCATGCACGAATAATGATGCATGAGCGTACTATTCAGGAAGATTGGATAATCCGCACATTTCATGAGCCAGTGATGACAGAAAAACGGCAGCATGATGAGATACATTATTTAAAGCCAATTCCGGAGGCAGATGGAAAAGTATTGAGGGTTATTATTAATCCAATATCAGATCCACCTCAAATAATTACCGTATTTTTTGACAGGAGGATTCAACTATGAGAGTTACTGTTGATAAAGAGACTGATTCGTTGTATATGCGTCTTTCAGATACCATAATATCAGATTCTGAAGAAGTAAAGCCTGGAATAATTCTTGATTACGATGAGAAGAATAATCTTGTCGGGATTGAGATTCTTAACGTTACAGAACACGTTCCCTCGGTTTCACTGAAGTCCATTGTAATAGAATCTCCATGATACGATTCGCTTGTGGTCAGTCACCAAACAATAGACGAAATGCTTCCTGTTGTGAATGGTATCCCATTACCTTCACGAAAATCAAGGGAACGAGTTATCTATCCAGACTAAGTTCTTCTTCCTTCCGGAACTGGTGGTTTACGCAAAGAATCGACAGCGTTATGGTATCAGATCCGTACAATAGATAAAGTTAGACTGGAGAGAGAGATAGGTACCGTTGCGGATATCTCTCTCGCGTAATGAAGTCCAGGAGTCAATCCGGTTTTCACTTGAACGGTAAACAATCCGTTTATGGGATGTATCCCTGTGAAAAAACTGAAATATATCTGCTTCTTTTATGTTTCAAATGTTTTTTTCCCGGTTAATTCCGATCTCATGTATCTTTTACAGACACTTCCGATACATATTCCCTGCCATACGGTACTATATTTTTATGGTTTTTTTCACTCCCGTCAGAATAACACAAGAAACCAAGGCACTTCTGGATGATCTCAAAATTACTCCACGGGAGACGTATGATGATGTCATCAAAAGGCTGGCACGAATGGTGCTTGACGATGATCCATTGAGTAATGACGAGATCGAAGATATAAATCAGAGTTTTTTTGATATAAAGGCAGGTCGTATCCAGACTCTCAACGAAGTCAGAGATGAGCTTTTGGTCTGATGTCAGACCCTTTTTCTCTCCCTGATCACGCAAAAACTGCAACGTTTTCGGTATCCCAGAATCAGAAGCTGCCTAGATTCCTGATGCAGATGAGTGCTGGCTACTTCAGATAATATCAGAGCATCGTGCAGATGATAAAACCGGAGTCTTGTCACAGACTCACATACTTGTGTATGGGATGCCGTAGAATTATTATGTTTACAAATTTATAATTAGTAAACATGGGTGCCGTAATCTCAATCCGTCCGCCTCCTGATCTCTTACAGAAGATCGATACGTTATTAGAGCTCACATCACTTGACCGTACAACACTGATTAAAATCGCATTACATTCAGGATTAAATGAAGAATTAAAGAAGTATGCCCTGGAACAATATCAGGATAAACGAATTTCAATCGGAAAAGCTGCAGAATTATCTGGAATCTCCATCAGAGAGATGATAGAATACATGAAACAGAGAAATGTTCATCTGAATCTGTCAGTTGAGGAAATTCAGGATGATTATGAAGCTGCAATGAGATTATGATATTTGTTTTTGACTCATCCCCGTTGATTTATCTGGCTCGAACCGGTGCACTTCACCTGATTACAAAAATACCTGCAGAGTTAACTCTTCCACCAATGGTCTATGATGAAGTAGTGATAAAAGGACGGGAATCAGGATATCCTGATGCAGAGATTGTTGATCAGTTCATCAAAAATGAAGTATTTTCTATAGTGGTTCCTGATATTGATAAGATAATAAAATATGATGGATTAAAACGCGATCTTCATAAAGGAGAGATAGAAGTTCTCGCTCTTGCTGATCAATTGCGTGGAACCGCAATTATTGATGACAGGATAGCCAGAGAGATTGGAGAGATGTTTCAGGTTGAAACGAGAGGTTCTTTTTTCATTTTGTTTTATCTTACCTCAAAAAAAGAGATATCTAAAGATAAAGCAATATCGATAGTCAATAAAATGATCTCTGAAGGCTTTAGAATCGGGATTTTACAATATACAGAGATTATCAGATTAATCTCCCAGATACACTGATTTTTATGAGAATCGTTGGATACCATTCTCGAATACTAATTCATGTTCAGGAATTTTTCAAATCATTCTTTTTTCCAAATTTGGATGCATTATGCTTATTATTGGGCTGTAAAAACGGGAGTCTTGATTAAGGAATTCTTCTTTTTGTAGTAAAACCGGCAGGTATTACACCGGAAGAGTGTGAAACATCTGGAAACGGAGATCTAAAAAAGGAGATGAATTTTCCTGTGCTTTCCCTTTTTAACTCCTATTGTAAGGGTTTATCTGTTTCCAACAAAGTAATCAGAGCCACGATCGGTGGTATCATATCCCTTTCTTCTTATACTGTTCCAAAAAATCAGCCGGAGTCAGAACATTACAATAAGAAGAGAAATGCCTGGTATTCCCGGTAATCACTGGTGCCTGTATATGAAGAGATAACTCTATGAAAGGCAGATCTGCGGGATCGGGGAGATCAAGAAACAGGGGTGCAGGAACTGTCCACAATCCCTCATTCTTTAGAAATATGAGTATGCCATCTCTTTGTTCTTGAGTAAACTGGAACTTTGGTCTAAAAAGCACATGCAGATACTCCTGAAATACACGGTTATCCAGTACCAACCGAAGTGAACCTGATACAATTAACCTGATAATAATCGCAGGATTTCCATACGGGCTGATGAGTGCAGAGACTAAAACATTGGTGTCAACAACGACCCGATCTATCATGACTGGCTTTTTTTCCTTGCATCTGCAATTTCTGCATTAATCTCTTCCATAGTCATATGAGAGGTTCCTGCCATTTCACTGGTCAGCCACATCTGTTCAAGAGATCTCTCAGCACGTATTCGTCTGATGAGATGCAGTATTCCCTCTGGATCCCCATCAATTGAGAGTGCAATCACACGAGGTCTGCCATTGACGGTGATAATGGTCTCTGGTTCTTCATCTTCTTTCCACAGAAGTGCAGGATTAGATCGTATCTCTGCTGATGAAATATATCTCATATTTTATCCTATGTTGTATCTTATTAAATATACTTTCTCGGATTTAAATGAAAAGATTACCGTGTGATCTGTCTTTCATAGATCTGTTCAATAAAACAAAAAAAATAAGATGGACCCGGCGGGATTTGAACCCGCGGCCTTTACGTTGCGAACGTAACGATCTTCCCCTGATCTACGAGCCCCAAAAAATAATCAGAGAATGATCTCTATATCCAGTTTTTCAGCCAGTTCCTTATAGCGGTTCCGGATGGTAACCTCGGTCACCCCGGCAACCTCTGCCACTTCCCGCTGCGTCCTCCGCTCTCCGCCAAGAATGGAAGATATATAGATAGCAGCCGCAGCAACACCGGTCGGACCGCGTCCACTCGTAAGTTCCCGCTCACCGGCCTGCCGGAGAATCTCAACCGCCCGTGACTGTACTTCTCCTTTTAACTGGAGACCGGAACAGAACCGGGGCACGTAATCTATCGGTGAGGTCGGAAGAAGTTTTAACCCGAGTTCCCGCGAGATGAACCGGTAGGTCCTGCCGATCTCCTTTCGCGAGACACGGGAGACTTCAGCAATCTCATCAAGCGTCCGGGGCACACTGCACTGCCGGCACGCTGCATAAAGTGCTGCTGCCGCAACCCCTTCAATACTTCGTCCCCGAATCAGGTTCTTGTCAACGGCATCACGGTATACGACCGCAGCGGTCTCCCGCACGTTTCTCGGGAGACCGAGAGCCGATGCCATACGGTCCAGCTCGGAAAGGGCAAACGCAAGGTTCCGTTCGGTTGCATTTGATACCCTGATACGCCTCTGCCACTTCCTGAGCCGGTACAACTGGGCACGGTTCTTTGACGAGATGGCACGCCCATAACTGTCACGGTTCCTCCAGTCGATCATGGTCGAGAGACCCTTGTCATGAATGGTAAAGGTCATGGGTGCACCGACACGGGACCGCTTCATCCGCTGGTCATGATCAAACGCCCGCCACTCAGGACCACGATCAATAAACTCGGCATCAAGAACAAGACCGCACTGCTGACATACGAGCTCAGCCCGCTCATAGTCATGGACGAGCTGACGGCTCCCGCATTCAGGACAGACGGTCTCGTTCTGGTCTTCAACAGTCTTCTGCTTCTCAACGACCTTCCCGGTAAGCCGGGTCTTTAATGCCTCGCGTTCTTTCTGTAAAATCTTTAACTTCTCAAGTTCTTCAGACATATCGTCTCCAACTTCCTACTTGACAAATAGTTTTTCGCCGATGGTTAGTTCACCTGCTTTTGAACATAACACGGCTGCATACGGGGTTTTTATGGAGCCAAAAATCTCGATAAGTGTTCCAACCGGCTTCCACCTGTGGTCAATCACCTTGGCATATAACCGGGGAAGTTTGGCAGCATCACATTCAACAATAACGATGCGACTCCCGCAGGTACGATGTATTCTTCCCAGTGTCCTGACCATCCGGTTCCCCCGCTAAAAAAACTCTTCGCTCTGAATTCTTTAGCAAGGCATATATATAGTTACTATTACTATATAAAGTAACTCCAAACCGTTATATCATAATTCCTGAAAAAACGGCAGCGAAGGATTTATATTCAATATGGATTCGCATTCAGTCGGATTAAGGCCGGACCCCCTCACAACCAGTTCCCGGTCGCGCGCAGTCATCAGGTCGGAAGGGGAGTGAGCATCAGAGTTCACAACAAGGGTACATCCGGTTTTTTCTGCAATCCGCACGACATGCCCGTTGGTCCGGTTATGACCCCCCCGTGAGGTGATCTCGAGACATACCCTGTTTGCTGCTGCAAGGATCGCTTCTGACTCTCTAATAAGGCCGGGATGGGCAAGAATATCGACAAGAGGGCAGGAACAGGCAGCAGCATTGGTACCGGGAGCTACCGGCTCGACCGGACTCTCTCCATGTACCACGACGATATCTGCTCCCTGTTCCTGAGCAAGAGCAGCACAGGAAGCGATCTCAGGAGGGGGGATATGGGTTAATTCCACCCCGGTAAGAAGCCTGACACCATGCCGTGCAGCAGTCTCTCTCATCCGGTTAAGAGCGCTCAGGATAGAGACGATATTTGATAAATCAGCATGATCGGTGATGCCAACAACCGTGTATCCAAGCACCGCCATCCTGCGGAGCAGTTCAGCCGGAAGAAGTTCTCCGTCTGATAAAAGGGTGTGGGTATGCAGGTCATACACCGTTATCGCTTCCGGCTTTTCTGTATCCCGGCCTTCTTTACATCAATGCCGGCAGCAACGGATCGTATCAGTTCATTCTTTGAACCTTTGAAGGGAACAATCAGTCTTCCGTCATGTCTCCACCAGAATGCCGGATGGGATTTATTTTCCCGGGTATACGAGAGGTGCAGCCGGGAGAGAGCTTCTTCGATATCATGGATGGTTGGTTTATCAGAAGCGAGGGTTTTTGGAACACGTCTTCCACTCCTGCGCTTTATTGTGGCATCGAAGTAGCAGGGATACAGGATATGCCCGTTCTCCATGGGTTCATATCTGGGATGTGAATCTATAAACAATCTCGTACTGACGTATAACCATGCACCACATTGACGTTTCAGTCGAAAAGGACATATTTTCTGTTAATAATAAAATAGCAGATGAAAATGCAGCATTACTCCGGAATAACTTTGTTCGTGCGTTTGATCTGCTGGGGGGGATCGGTTCCGGCAAGACTGCACTCATTGAACAGCTTGTACCGCTCCTCAAAGACAGGGGTTTTTCCTGTGCAGCGATAGCAGGAGATGTATACGGGGACGATGATTTTAAACGGGTACAGGCGCTTGGCATTCCTGCATATAATGTCAATACCGGGAAGGAATGTCATCTTGATGCTCATCTTGTTGAGCATGCACTCTCACACCTTCCTCTCTCTTCAATTGACATTTTATTTATTGAGAATGTCGGTAACATGGTCTGTCCGACTGATTTTGCCCTTGGGGCAGAGAAACGAATCGTTGTTGTCAGTTCAACAGAAGGAGACGATGTGGTCAATAAACACCCGATGATGTTTCGCGGGTGTTCGATAGGTGTTCTGAATAAAATTGACCTTGCAGAGGCGGTCGGTGCCAATCTTTCACGGATGGAGAACGATATGCATCGCTATAATCCTGATATGAAAGTTTTTCTGACTAATTTAAAGACCGGGCAGAATGTCATCCGGCTGGTCGATGAGATCCTCTCCTGAAGAGACGGGATGATCCAAACATCTTATATAACGAGAGAAGGCATAATAATAAGACTCAGTGGCTGTATTACAAAGAGGCTCCCACACCCACAGATACCACATAAGAGAGAATAACCATGTTATGGCAAGGTAGATCCGTCAGAAAATCAACAGGCGGACGATATCATCCCGCACGGGGAAAACGCAGAAGAGAGATAGGTTCAGCTCCTGCCGAAACCCATATCGGACCGGAACGCAGAAAAATCAGCAGAACTTTCGGTGGTAACGTAAAAGTCCGTGCACTGCGTACCGAGTATGCGTCAGTCAGTGACACAAATACCGGTGTCACAAAGAATGTGAAGATTGAGACAGTTGAAGAGAATACCGCAAACCCGAACTATGTCAGGCGGAATCTCCTGACGAAGGGTGCAATTATCCGTACCGAGATGGGCCGCGCCCGTATTGTAAGCAGACCCGGGCAGCATGGTGTAATTAACGCCATCCTCATCGAGTAATTTTTTTCTGATTTTTTCTGTTCTTTGCATTCGTTTTCGGTTCATCTTTCTGTATGCTTTCGCTGATACCTCCCTGATGGTACCATCATGGCCGGATTTATTCTGCCAGGAAAAACTCCTTTGCTGTTACTAAAATGAGTTTTAATCCGTCTTTTCTGCCTCACAAAACCAGCCGGATATACTTTATCTGCGGTAAAAACAGATATCTATAGGAGTATCTTTGTGACACTTGCCAAGACCCTTGCTGCCCCGTTTTACCATACCAGGAAAGAGGTAATCCCGGTACCGGATCTCATCTTTTACTATGCAATTGAAAAGAGATTTATGAGCAAGGAGGAAGCATACCGAATCCTGAAAAAGGGGGAACAACAGGGCCTTATCGAGATAAAAGACGATATGGTGCGGCTTTTGTTTGATATCAACTCTGTTGATATCCCTATCGGATATAAACCATCATCATCAGTATTCCAGACGATGGATCCCTTTGATGAACTGCTTGACCGGATATGCCTGCATACCAGTGAAAAACAGGAAACCGTAATCAGCGAGATGAACCGGATCATGCTCGATATTTTTCATGAAACCATTCTTTCAGATGCGGTGCTCGTTATCGTCGCAAAGAAATACCATGTTCCGGTAACCGATCTTTTAGATGAATTCCGGAAAAAATGGGAAAAAAAATAGGGTTATTCTGAAGATGTTCCTGACTCCGGCTCTGCTTTTGCCGGCGGGGCAAAGTAATCCCCAAGGGGTTTTGATCCGTAGCCGGTCACCTTTGCATTAATCTGAACAAAATCAGAGGTTATCTCAAATCCCCTGATCATCTTTCGTCTTCTCTGTCCATCAAAGACCGGGTGGAAACCGACACCCCCGGTAACAAGACACCTCCGCTGTCCGGCAACGGGAAGACTCTTTCGTGCAGGAGTCCCGTTGCGGTCTGATGCTCCGGTCAGGGTTATTGCATACCCGTCAAACCCGAGTGGGGTGGCATCGATCTCTTCACCAATCTTCTTACCGATAATAGACCCTGCAGCAGAACCACTTGCATCGATATTATATGCTCTGCCGTTCTTCGGATCTGATAATACTACCTTAAAATCAACCATATCTCTCACAATCGTACTAATTCGTATTCTATGATGAGTTATCTCATCGCCATCATCGTGGATGATATCCACATGAACCTGGAAATCCTCTGGAGCCCATCGTTCAGACAGAAGCTATCATCTGAACAGTCTCCATACATGTAGCCCGGTATACCTATTATAGTTAGTGGCGCTTCTTTTCGAATCAGGAGGAAAAGAGAGCTTCTGGTTTTGCTCTCTTCATGAGAGGAGAGGTAATCCTAAAAAAATGTTCATTCATGAATGCGTGCAGATTGGTACTCTCTTCTATAAGAGAAGAGCGACTGAGTGACTGGTATATGAAAAAAACGGTAGGTGAATGAATCTTCTTACCGCCCCCAGAAGGGGTTTTCTTTCCGGAAAAGCATGGCATAATCTGAAAGAACATCCTGTGCATCGATGGTGAGTTTAGAGAGGAGTTCTTTTTCCAGGACCTTTACGTGACGTTCGGGAACTGCAACCATCAGGTCATCATTGACATCAAACTGTCTTCCCACTGTTGCCCCTTCTATCGAGATTGCAACCTCATCACCGGCGTGGCACTCACCGATATTTTCCCGGTGGTGCTGGATGGTTTTTATCTTTCCAATCTTTCTTCCATCGGTCTGAATAAGACTGACACCGGTACGAAGTGTACCGGCAAGGACCCGGATACCCACAACAGCAGGATTGTTCTGCCGGAAGACACATCCTTCAAGAACCGTAACCCTGGCAGGAAAGATGATCTGTTCAAACTGTTTCTGTTCGATATTCTTTTTCAGATCCATGCGCCATTGCAGGTAATCCTCAATGACATGATAAATAACATTGCCTGAGAAGAGAGTGACCTCATCTGCATAGCCGGCTTCTTTGAGGAGATCCTGTGCATCCGGGAGAATTGGTGTGTTAAATGCAATAAGAGCACGGAAAAAAGGATTTTTTATCGTCTCGGTCTCGATTACATCATGACGGCAGACCGGTCCGACCATTGCCCTCATTATCGGTATCTCGTTATTCCGAAGTTCAGAACAGAGTGCTTCGAGAGCCCCGATAGTGTCAGCCCTGATAACCAGTCCTTCCGGTGAGAGCGTAACATTAATCTCTTTCATCTCACGTGCAATCTCTTCACAGACACTCTCTGCATTGCCGCAAATGACCCTGACCGGTGATCCGGCGATGACACAATCCAGGTTTGGTGCACTCACCTTTACCCCTGCAGCAGCAGTAACCGATCGCACCCGGTTGAATTTCTCCTCGATAAGTATCTCCTTTAACGGCCGGGGCTGAAGAAGCGAGCGGACCTTGGTGACAATAACTCCTTCTGACGTAGCGACAGCAATCTCATCCCCGACTGATATGAACCCGTCATACAGGATGAGATCGATGGTAGCACCCAGTCCCTTCTCTTCCTTGACTTCAAGAACCGTTCCAATACCCGGCCCGTCAGAGGTGAGGGCAAGGGATTCCTCCATGTACCGCTGGGCAAGGCCTATCATGATCATCAGCAGATCCGATATCCCTTCACCGGTCAGTGCACTGATGGGAACGATGGCAAGATTTCGTGCGAAATCACTCACCCGGTCAAACCGCTCTGATGAGAAATCAAGTTCTGAGAGTTCTCCTACGATCTCATACACCCGGTTCTCAAGTGTCTGTCTGACCCGTTCGTTCTGTTTGGCATATGAGGAGAGGAAGCTCTCCCCCGGTAATACTTTCCATCCATGGATCCGATCCAGTTTGTTTGCTGCAATCACAAAGGGAGTTTTGCATGAACGCAGTATCTGGAGGGCTTCATGAGTCTGCGGCTGAAATCCTTCTGTGATATCGATAACAACAATTGCCATATCGGCAAGAGCCCCGCCCCGTGACCGGAGCGTGGTAAACGCATGGTGACCCGGGGTATCGATGAAGAGCAGACCCGGAATATTGACTTTTTGTTTCTGCAGACCACCGCTCATCGCGATAATGGTATCGATGGGAATGATTGAAGCACCGATATGCTGGGTGATCGCTCCTGCTTCACCCTCCACCACTGAAGATCCACGAATCTTGTCAAGAAGAGACGTTTTCCCGTGATCCACATGACCCATTACGCAGACGATTGGTGTTCTGATATGAGACTGTTCTTCCTGTACTGTCCCTTTCTTCTTCTTTGCCACGATTACCCTCTCCTGCTGTATTGATTATTGCCGGCTTGTCGGATTTTCCCCTGTTATGGAACCGGCGGATAGTGAAACATATCAAATCACTGATGTAATGCTACTAATATGGAAGCACCGCGACAGATAAAATCTTCCCGGCTATCTCACCGGATGAGAGCTTCTGATACCGTTGGATACGATATCAGGGTGCTATTGAGAGAAACCGGTGCGCTTTCGCAGTCCCTTCCTAATGCTGGCAGGATTTTGTATCTGAAAAACAAATACCCTTAAGAGTTCTGAGATCCAATTTGATGAGTGCGTTGTGCCAGGGTAGGGTAATGGTTATCCTAGGGGATTGTGGTTCCCCCGATCTGGGTTCGATTCCCGGTCCTGGCCTCCGTTTTTGAAATCGTTTCCTAAGATGCTTTTTTTGTCGATTGTGTAGGTTAGGAATCATGGCATGTGCGGGCCTTTCAATTTATTAGAACCGAGCATTCCATTACAGTGCATCTATGATTATAGATACACATACTATGGAATAATCACTCATCGACCATCATCTCGTCTTCATGAATAATTAACGAATTATATTAGATGAGGATAATTCTCTGGATAAACGTAAATTTTTCATTTAGAGCATAATTTCTTTATACTAATATTTACTAATTTCAACAAAATTAGTATAACGAAAATTTAAGGACATTGAAAACTAATATCTACTAATTTCAGTCAAATTAGTATAAACGGATTTTAGACATAAAATGAAAAATCTTCCTGAAAAATCCCCAGATCTTCTCCGGCTCCCTGGATTACACAAAGCAATTCTCCGTTACTTTGAAGATTCTGATTTTAAATCTTATGTCGATTCGTTTAATGAGCGGTATCTCTATTGGGATGATTTGATCTATCGTGTAAAAGACGAATCCGAGAGGGCACAAATATGGACTGCAATGAAAATGTTCCGTTCTCAGAAGACGGAACACGTTCCATACCCTCATATCAGCATGGATTACTGCATCACACCATCTATTCAGAGAAGTTTGCATTTATACGATAGGTACCTCTCCGGAACAATACAGATTCAAAACAAGTCCCTACACCTGGATAAGCGATATATCGTGTCATCATTGATAGAGGAGGCGATAGCGTCAAGCATCCTTGAAGGAGCTGTAACAACCCGAAAAGAGGCACGGGAGATGATAGAGCAGAAGAAAACCCCCCGTAGTCATGGGGAGCAGATGGTTCTGAATAATTATGAGACTCTGCAGATGCTCATAGAAAAACAAGGCGGACCATTGACTCCCTCTTTACTCCTCGAAATTCAGCAAACGGTCACTAAAGAGACAATAATACGGGATGATATCGGTCATTTTCGAGATAATAATGATGTAAAGGTTATGGACCCTGTAACGGGTACAGTCCATCATATTCCGCCCGATTATCAAGAGATACCAAATCTCATAGATGGTCTATGTGAATTTGTAAATGCTAACGACGAAGAGAAATTTATTCACCCTATCATCAAAGGAATCGTGATTCATTTCCTTATTGGATACATTCACCCATTTAATGACGGGAATGGACGTACAGCAAGGAGTCTTTTCTATTGGTATACTCTTTCTCACGGATATTGGTTGATGGAGTATCTCTCTATTTCAAGAAGCATTCTTAAGTCGAAAGGAAAATATGCTCTTGCATATTTGTATACTGAATATGATCAGTTAGATCTCACATATTTCATCTTATATCATATCGACACAATGAACAAAGCACTAACCGATCTGATTCACTACATCGAAGAGAAACAGGAGTATCAGAAAAAAGCCCAGGAACTCATAAAAACGAGGAAGGATCTGAATCCACGACAGGCAGAGATTTTATCGGAGATGATGGAAACACCCAACCAGGTTTATACAATATTTCAGATCGCGAAACGTTCAAACGTTGTTTATCAAACCGCACGAACAGATCTAATGCATCTGGAAGAACAAGGATACATTGTGAAAGAAAAGCGAGGAAAAGGGTTATTTTTTTATTACTCTGATGAATGAAGAGATTTATTGACGAAACGTAGTATCCCCCCTAATATACCTTTAAACCAGATGCTAGGGGAGATCCTATCCTGATCATCGTGGTTTAAGAAGTGGTAAGCAGAGGGGCAGATATTTCATCATTGTAACTCGATTCTCGAAGATAATCATCATCGCACAATTGGTATGTAACTGATTCAATGAATTTTTAATCCATACTATTATTAGGAAAAGTTCAGGGAGACAGATAAAAAACTCAACCAATTGGAACGTTTATTTACCTCTCAATGGGGTAAACTTGTTGAATCCCTGGTGGAGGGAGATATCATCACCATCCTGAACCAGCGGGGAATACAAGTAACTGATACCCTTAAGCGTCGGTCAGGTCGTCGAGATGGCATTGATTATGAGTTTGACATCATCGCCATCAACGGATCTGAAATAGTAATTGTAGAAGTAAAAACGAAAATCAGGCCGGAGGATATCCGAAATTTTCTGAAAAAACTCAAACAGGCAAAGAACTGGATGCCTGAATATTCAGATAAAAAGTATACGGAGCGGTCGCATTCAATACAGAAAACTCGGGAACTGCAGCATTGGCAGAGAGGATGGCCTTTTTGTGATTAGGGCTACGGGAGACCGTGCCGCAATAGTAAATACAAAAGATTTTGTTCCAAAGGTCTGGTAATTCACATTCTCCTCTTTTCTTCATGAAATAATGAATTTCAGCTTTTTCGTTATTTCAATTGAGTACAGAAAACTACTATGATGCAGAGCCTCAAATATACCTATGAAAACGATAATTCACATATTGTTTATGGGATAGAGTTTTTCAGTCGGAACTCCGCACATGACTAAAAATGTGGATATATTTTCGAGATATTATCGAGTCAGCTACAAAATCCCCCTGCTCATAATATAAAGAGTGTAAAAATCACTATACACAAAGGTGTGATGTGCGGAGTCCCGATTTGATCGTATCCAGCAGGAGCAGATGATCATAACCTGGCTGAAGGCTCACCCAAGAAGTACCAGATCCGATGTTATAGAGCTCTGTGGGCTGTCAAAAGGACAGGCGAGTCGGCTTCTTCTATCAAGGACTGAAAAGTATTCAGAGGTCACAAGGGAAGGGGTCGGGAAAGGAACCTCCTATGTATGGAAGGATTCATGATACGACCGGAATTACGTCCACTTACGACCGCGAACGTATTCTGGTTTTTGTTTATGACCGCGAACGTAAAGTGAACGTGATTGATGGGAAAATGGTTCAAAACCAGAATGAGATCAAGACCATCATCTATCGTGGGAGTATGAATTATAACCGGTAAAAAAAACCCAATCTGTGTTCCAATGCGTATCTTTCTGACTGGAGTGATCCGGTAATGTTGGTACCGGTTTTAGGTTTGTTTGGGGGGGTTAGTTTGGGATCGTATTTTGTTGATGGCCTTGAGGAGATGATCATAAAAAAACTTCCTTTCGGAAGGTGATTGTGATGAGAGGCTGGAGCAATAAAGAGGATAAGGAAAGGGATGACCTCACCCTGCAACCGCCGAACAGAGCAGTTCCGCCTGCTGCATTACCGTTGCAATGGCATTCTCCTGTTTGTCAGGAGGATACCCGTTCGCCCGGAGAATCCTCTTTATCGCAACCCGCATCTTTGCCCTGACTGATTCACGGGATGACCAGTCAATCGTAACATTCTCCCTGATGGTTTTGACAAGGTCCTGGGCTATTTTTTTGAGTATTTCATCACCGAGAATCACCACGGCACTGTCATTGACCCCAAGAGCGTCATAAAATGCCAGTTCTGCCTCGGTAAGCCCCAGGTTCTCTCCCCTCTGTGCAGCCTCCCGGATCTCCCGTGCAATCTCGGAAAGTTCTTTTAAGATCTCCTGGGTGGTGACCTTCCGGGTATTATACCGGTTGATTGTCTGCTCAAGCATCTCTGAGAATTTTCTGGCTTCGGTGGTGTTTTTCCGGGTCCGTGCCCGGATCTGATCATTCAAGAGACGGGTCATGGCTGCGATGGCTACATTCTGGTTCTTGTATTTGAGGAGGTCATTTAAGAACTCTTCAGAGAGGACCGAGATATCTCCCATGTCTTTTCCCATCTCCTTGAAAATATCGACGATACCCAGAGGGACTATGGATTTTGACACGATCTGCCTAACCGCCAGATTGAGTTCGTACTCGGATTTTCCGCCTCCTTCTGATGTTTTGATGATTTGTGCCCTGACAGCCTGGAAATACGCGACATCTTCCCGGATCTCAATGGCTTTTTCGTGGGGGAGAGCAAGGGCAAATGCCTGGGAGAGTTCAAGCACGTGCTGCATAAAGTCTGATTTCCGCTCAGAATCATCAAGGACAAAGTTAAATCCTGCCTGAAGGATGGAGAGACGG